>DAIRCY010000139.1:0-2627 GCA_036796435.1 Acidimicrobiales bacterium | reverse complement strand
CCCGCCCCGCCGGTTCGCGGTGCCGTAGGGTGCGGACATGGCGGCCTCGCCCTCCGGTGCCCCCGGCTCGACCAAGGTCGAGCCCGACATCGCCGAGCGTCACGGTGTCGCGGACGACGTCGTGTCCGACGTGCCGTACAACGTCTTTTTGTGGAACGACCCGTTCACCCTCATGGACGTCGTCGTGCGCGTATTGAAGAAGGTTTTCGGCTACGACACCGCGAAGGCCGAGCTCCTCATGCTCACCGCGCACAACGACGGAAAGGTCGTGGTCTGGACCGGTGAGCGTGATCGGGCCGTGCGGCACTGCCTCGAGCTCGGCGCCTTCGGCCTGCAGTCGACCGTCGCGCGAGCGTCGTGAGCCCGTCGCGTCGGCGCGCGCCGTTCCGGCGGCTCGGTGACGGCCGCATCGGTCTCGACCTGCCACCGGGCGTCCGCGAGTTCATGATCGCCGCTGCCGAGAGGCTGCGAGACACTGGATCGTCACCGGGCACCGCTGGTTACGGGCGCTTGTTCGGCCGCATCGACGAGAGCGCCGAGGTCGACGACCCCGCCTACGTCGTGGCACGGCAGATCGCCGTCGACGAGCTCGCCACGAGCGTTCTCGAGAGCACGCAGGAAAGCGTGATCGATTCTGAAGTGGCCGAAGCGTGGTTGAAAGTGCTCGGCTTGACCCTCTCTCGACGTGCCGCTGAGCTCGGGGTCTTGACCGAGGAGGACCGCGAGCGCCTCGACGAGCAGGACTTGGCGGTCGTCCGGGTGGCGTACGCGCTGCAGGTCGGTCTCATCGACGCGCTCGATGGGCACCCCTGACGGTCACGTGACCGGCGGGATCGCGCCCAGCGCGCTGTCGGACAGTGCCCCGTCCCAACCGCACATCATGCAGGCGTGCGCGATGAGAGACCGGGCGAAGGTCACCCCGGTCCCGCGCGGGTCCGGCGACCTGATGACGTCGTCCCAGTCCAAGAGGTATTCACCGAGCTCGGGGGACCACCTCGCCGCAGGTGGTGCCAACGAGGCGCCCGCGAATCCCTGGGGGGCCGGGAGGGCGAAGCCGAAGAACGCAGCCCGGGGATGGCGGGCGTCGCCCGGCCACCATCCGACCTCGATCTGTTGCGCATCGGCGGAGTTGCGCCAGATGAAGTCGTTCGACGACGGCACCGCCGGCTCGCCCGAGAACAGGCTGAACGCGAGGTCGAAAGATCCCCACCATGCATTGACCGGGGTGGAACGCCCCCGATAAGGGGCACGGGCCGCGGCGAGGACGAGGGCGGCCTGCGTCGCGGCTGCCAAGTACGCGGCGACCTGCGCGGGCTCGTAGGTCTGATGCTCGTAGTCCTCGTCCAGGGGGACCGACCAGGGAACCTCCTGCGGCTCGAGCTTGAGGGTGATCCGGCCGCCGAGTTGGCCGACGGCCCGAAGGACATCCTTCGTGACCTCGGCGACCGGGCGGTGCGGGGTCAGCGCGATCCGCGCGATCCGGTCGTCGCTGTGCTCGACGACCGCCTCGTGACGGTGCAGGTCCAGCACGACGACGAGTGCCCCCGAGCCGTCTGGCGCCGGCAACGGCGCGGTCTCCCACCCGCGGGCGCTGAGCCGCAGCGCAGCGTGCTGGAGCTCCGGCTCACCGGGTGCGAGCGCGGCGGCCAGCTTTCCGAGGAGCTGGGAGTGGGCGTGCAGCGTGTCGAGGGTGTCGCGCCATTCGTCGTAGGGGAGAGCCGGCCACGCCGGCAGGCCCGCACCGGGTCCCATGTGCCGAGGCTATCGAGGACAGGGGCGGCGGTCCGCATGAGGTCGGCATGGAGCGTCGGGGCTACCCTCGTAGCACGAACGCGTGGTGCGGAACTCTGTCGGTGTCGAGCACTTGCCCCGGAGTGGGGTAGTGGGTCGCGAGCCGCACGTGCTCGAGCCGAAGGAGGCGCTGCGCGCTGACTGCGCCCGCTGCCGTGCGCTTTGCTGCGCATCACCATCCACACCCAAACCGAGCATCGTTGCTGCGTGGGACTCTCGTTCAAAGCGTCGAGCGAGTTCGCTGCGGACAAGGCCCCCGGCGTCGCCTGCCCGCACCTCGAGGCGACGCGCGCCTGTGGGATCCACGGCCACCTGCGCGCCTCCGGCTACCGGGGCTGTGCGACGTTCGATTGTTTCGGCGGCGGCCAGCACGTCATGGTGCATACCTGCGCGGGGATGCGCTGGGAGGACGGCGGGGCGGACGCGGCCACGATCTTCGCGGTCTTCGACGTCGTGCGTCGACTGAAGCAGCTGCTCTGGCACCTCGCCGACGCCGCCTCTGTGGCCGGCGCGGGCCCGCTCGGCGCGCAGGTGGACGAGATGCGCCAGGCCGTGCAGGCGCTCGTGTGGGAAGAAGCCGCGACGCTCGAGGGGTTCGACGTCTTCGAGCTTCAGAGCAAGGTGCTCCCTCTCCTCGCCGAGGTGAGCCGTGCCCATCGCATTGCGCTCGCGGGGCCTTCGGGCGCAGAGCTTGCGATGGCTGACTTGCGGCAGGCGGACCTCATGGAGGCGAACTTGCGTGGCGCCGACCTCCGCTACGCCACCGACCCGCACTTCAGCCCCACTCAGCTGCGGAAGATGTACAGCTGCCTGTCGGGCGCCTACTTCGCCTGGGC
>DAIRCY010000138.1:0-2808 GCA_036796435.1 Acidimicrobiales bacterium | reverse complement strand
GTGCTCATCGTCCCCGCGGAGGACGGGTCCAATCAGCGCTGGATGCAGGGCAAGCGCGCGTCGGTTACCAGGGCGTCCGAGCTCCTGCCCACGTCGGTGGTCCGCTGGATCGCCGGCGACCACGATCTCCACGCCCAGCACCCCGAACTCGTCGCCGGCCTGCTGGACGCGGCCACCCGCCCGGGGTTCTTCGGATGACCCCGAGACTGCTCGTGATCATGGGATCGGGTGAGACCGCCCCCACGATGGTCAAGACCCACCGCGCCCTGTTCGACCGACTCGGGCCCGACCCGGTTCCGGCGGTGCTGCTCGACACGCCCTACGGCTTCCAGATGAACGCCGACGACATCTCCGCGCGGGCGGTCGACTACTTCGCGGCGAGCGTGGGACGACGGGTCGATGTCGCGGAGTTGCGCCGCGTCGAAGGGGCCGATCCGGTGAAGCGAGAGGAAGCGATCGCCAGGGTCGCTTCCGCCCGCTGGACGTTCGCCGGCCCCGGCAGCCCCACCTACGCGCTCAAGCAGTGGGCGGGGTCCGACGTGCCTGAACTGCTCGCCGACAAGCTCGCTCACGGCGGCTGCGTCGTGTTCGCGAGCGCCGCGGCGCTGACGCTCGGCCGTTTCACCGTCCCCGTGTACGAGATCTACAAGGTGGGCGCCGAGCCGGCCTGGGCCGACGGCCTCGACCTCCTGTCCCCCCTGCTCGGCCCCGACGTCGCTGTGATCCCCCACTACGACAACGCCGAAGGGGGCAACCACGACACCCGTTTCTGCTACCTCGGCGAGCGGCGTCTCGCCTACATGGAGGACCGCCTCCCGCCGGACGGATGGGTCCTCGGCGTCGACGAGCACACCGCGCTCGTCCTGGACCTCGACGCCGGCAGCGCCACAGTCACCGGCAACTCCACGGTGACGGTCCGCCGGCAGGGCTCCTCTGTCGTCCTGCAGGCCGGCGAGTCGGTCGGGGTCGCCGACCTGCCATTCCTCGCGTCCGGCCGGCGGCCGGCCGCTCCCTTGGCCGCACCCGAACCCGCCACCGTTGACGCGACGCCGCGGACCGCGCTGCACGGCGAGATACGCCGGCTCGAAGCACAGTTCGACGCAGCCATCTCGGAGCGCGACGTGCCGACGGCCGTCGGTGCCATCCTCGAGCTCGACGACACTCTGGCGGCGTGGGCGGGTGACACGACACAGTCCGACGCCGGCGAGCGGGGGCGGTCCGCTCTCCGGCGGATGGTGGTCAGGCTCGGCTCGCTGGCCGAGACCGGCGCCCGCGACCCGCGAGAAGTGGTCGGCGTGTTCGTGGAGGGGTTGCTCGCCGAGCGGGACGAGGCGCGGGGGTCCCGGCGCTTCGCCGACGCCGACCGCATCCGGCAGCTCCTGACACGAGCCGGCATCGAGGTGCGCGACACGCCCGAGGGCACGGTGTGGGACCTCGCCGGCGGCTGAGAATCAGCAGGCCAGGACCGCTTCGACCCGCTCGGCGTCGGCGACAAGGTTGCTCGCGTTGGCCTGCGGTATCGACTTCCCTGACTGCGCCTGCACCTCCTTGAGGAAGGTTTCGAGGGTCGTGCAGGCGTCGGCGCTGTCCGAGTGGCCGAGGTACCACTGCGCCAGCGCCACCTTGCTCGAAAGGCTCGATCCGGGACCCACGCCTTGCACGGCGGCGAAGAGGTCGGTCAGCTGCTGCGAGGCACCCTCGACCGTGACGTTGAACGAGGTGGACACGGGCCCGTTGGAGTCATCCGGATCGGACGCGGTGCACGTCACCGTGGTCGTCCCGATGGCAAATGCCGACCCGGACCCCGGTGAACAGCTGACCGAGGCGGAGTCCGTCCCGTCGCCGTCAGTTGCGGTGGGCTGTGCGTAGGCGACTTCGACCCCCGACGGTCCCGTGGCGTCGGTGGTGATGTCCGCTGGCGTGGCGATGCCGAGGTCAGCATCGGGCATGGAGAAGTTCACCTGGAAGACCAAGTCGTTGGCGCCGCCGCGCCACGTGGAGGAGGTCCATTGGGCCGGGTCGCCGCCGTCGTTGTTGAAGAAGAACCCGCCGCCGGGGTAGACGTCCGATCCCACGTACGCCCAGTCTCCCCACGAGGAACTCGAGTCGGCGTCGTAGTCCTTCGAGATGGTGGCGAAGAGGATGTACTTGTCGCCGGCGGTGAGCTGGATGCCCCCCGTGTTGAACGTTACGGCCTGCAACACCCCGGTGGCGTCCGTGTGCATCGGGGCGCTCTCGTAGAGGGCGCTGCCGGTCGCGACATGGTTGGTGTCGTCCCACGCGTACACCTCGCCCCGGAACAGGAGCGTCGACGGAAGGGACATGTGGAAGGTGAAGCTGCTGAGGGTGACGTTCCCGGCCGGCGCCGTGATCGTCTGCCCGTAGGTGGTGGTGTTCGGGTAGCCGAAGGGGCCGATCGTCTTGCTCCCGTTCCAGCTGGAGGTGGTGTCGATCGAGTTGCCGTCCGCTCGCGAGCCGGAGGCGAAGATCACCGCCCCGGCCATCACGGCCGTGACGGCCAGCAGCGCCTGGAAGGCACGCGCCTTGTAGCGTCGGGCATTCAACGTCATGCCTGCCCGTCGTCCAAGACGGCGGGGTCCTTGAGATGTTCGCCGGCTGGAGGCGGAGGAGCGCTCGGCGCCGCGTCGATGATTACCTGGATGACTCGGAGTACGTCTTCTTCCCCGATTGCATCGATGGCGCGGACTGCTCGATCTTCTCGCTCTGACAGGAGGGGACTAGGCTCCTCTCCTCCCGCCCCCATCGTCTAGCGGCCTAGGACACCGCCCTTTCAAGGCGGCAGCACGG
>DAIRCY010000137.1:0-3757 GCA_036796435.1 Acidimicrobiales bacterium | reverse complement strand
AGCGTTCCCGTCGGCTTGCGGCAAGACCAACCTCGCCATGCTCATCCCGACCCTGCCGGACTGGAAGGTCGAGACGATCGGTGACGACATCTGCTGGATGAAGTTCGGTGAGGATGGCCGGCTCTGGGCGATCAACCCCGAGTACGGGTTCTTCGGCGTGGCTCCCGGGACGAACAACAAGACCAACCTCAACGCGATGCTCACGCTCGCTGAGAACTGCATCTTCACGAACACCGCTCTCACCGACGACGGGGACGTCTGGTGGGAGGGCATGACCGACGACAAGCCGATCCACCTGACGGACTGGAAGCGCCAGGACTGGACGCCCGCGAGCGAGACCACCGCGGCGCACCCGAACGCCCGGTTCACCGCGCCGGCGGCGCAGGACCCCGCCATCGCCCCCGAATGGGAGTCCCCGTCGGGTGTGCCGATCTCGGCGATCCTCTTCGGCGGCCGGCGCTCCGGCGTCGTGCCGCTCGTGACCGAGGCGTTCGACTGGCAGCACGGCGTGTTCCTCGGGTCGATCATGGCTTCCGAGACGACGGCCGCCGCGGCCGGGGCGGTCGGCAAGCTGCGGAGGGACCCGTTCGCGATGCTGCCGTTCTGCGGCTACAACATGGCGGACTACTTCGCCCACTGGCTGAGGATCGGCGAGAACGCGGACCCGGAGAAGCTGCCGAAGTTCTTCTACGTGAACTGGTTCCGCAAGGGCGCGGACGGCAAGTTCCTCTGGCCGGGTTACGGCGACAACAGCCGGGTCCTCGAGTGGGTCTTCGAGCGCTGCGCGGGGCGGGGTGAGGCGGTGGAATCGCCCATCGGCCTGCTGCCCGCCGGGGGAGCCATCCCGACGGAGGGTCTCGGCATCGACTCGGCGGAGATGGAGGAGCTTCTCAGCGTCGACGCGCAGGGATGGAAGCAGGAGATCCCCTTGATCGCAGAGCACTACGACGGTCTCGGCGACAAGCTGCCGTCGGCTCTCCGCGACGAGCTCGCCCGGCTCGAGAAGCGTCTCGGGTGAGCAACTGCAGCCTCGGGTGATCCACGGCAGGTAGCATTTCGCCCGCCGTAGCCGAGGAGGTACAACAGTGGCCGTGAGCGCATACGTCCTGATCCAGACCGAGGTCGGCAAGGCTGCTGCGGTCGCCGAACACGTGCGCGAGATACCCGGCGTCGTGTCCGCCGACGACGTGACCGGCCCTTACGACGTCATCGTCAAGGCGGAAGCGGAATCGGTCGACGAGCTCGGCCGGATGATCGTGAGCCGGTTGCAGATGATCGAGGGCATCACCCGCACGCTCACCTGCCCGGTTGTCCACCTCGAGGGCTGACGCCCCCACGATCACCTGACCGCGCCGGCCTCGCGCAGCTTCGCGATCTCGTCAGCTGCGAAACCCCATTCGCCGAGCGCCTCGTCCGTGTGCTGTCCGGCGCGGGCCGGGGGGCGCTCGATTTCTGGCACCGTTCGGCTGAACCGGGGTGCCGGGGCCGGCTGGACGACCCCGGCGACGTCTACGAAAGTGCGGCGGTGTTCGTTGTGCGGGTGTGAAGGCGCTTCGCCCGGGTCGAGCACCGGGGCGAAACACGCGTCGGTGCCTTCCATCAATCGGCACCACTCGTCGCGCGTCTTGGTCTTGATCAGCGCGGCGAGGCGGTCCTTGAGCGCGGGCCACGCGTCACGGTCGTTCTGATCAGGGGCGCCGCCCGGCTCTGCGGCGAGCCCCGTCAGCTCGGCCATCTGCGCGTAGAACTGGGGCTCGATGGATCCCAGCGAGATGTACCGTCCGTCGGAGGTCTCGTACACCTCGTAGAAGAAGGCTCCGGTGTCGAGCAGGTTGGTCCCGCGCTCGTCCCGCCACATGCCGGTGGACCTGAACCCGTGCATCATCGCTGCGAGCAGGGCCGCGCCGTCGACCATGGCTGCGTCGATCACCTGGCCCCGGCCTGAGCGGCTCGCCTCGAGCATGGCGCAGACGATGCCGAAGGCGAGGAGCATCCCCCCGCCGCCGAAGTCGCCAACGAGATTGAGCGGGGGCAGCGGCCGCTCGCCCTGGCGGCCGATCATGCCGAGGGTGCCGCTGAGGGCGATGTAGTTGATGTCGTGCCCGGCGGCATCGGCGTAGGGCCCGTCCTGGCCCCACCCGGTCATCCGCCCGTATACGAGGCGCGGGTTGCGCGCCAGGCAGTCGTCGGGTCCGAGCCCCAGGCGCTCGGTGACACCGGGACGGAAACCCTCTATCAGCGCGTCCGCGCCCTCCACGAGCCGGAGGACGACCTCGCGGCCGTCGGGGTGCTTGAGGTCGACGCCGACCGCCCCCCGCCCCCGCCCGAGTACGTCCGCCACAGGGGCGGCCCCGTCCCTGACGGCACTGGCGCGGTCGACCCTCACGACCTCGGCGCCCATGTCGGCGAGCATCATCCCAGCGAACGGCCCGGGGCCGATTCCGGCCAGCTCCACAACCCGGTATCCCTTCAAAGGTCCTGCCACGTCCATCCCTCCCTGGCCGCCGGCGTTCGGTGCGCGCCGGGGCGTCTTTGCCAGCCTGACGTCCGTCTAGGGGACCGATACTTACCGGCCGGCGAGCAGGACCGCCAGCGCCCGCATCCGCCCGAGCGCGCCGGCGGTGCGGGTCCCCCACCAGAACAGATCCCGGCCGTCGACGAACTCGACCGGCGCGACCTGCTCCAGCTCGGCCCGGTGCCGCTCGGAGAAACGGTAGGGCTCCGACGGGGCGAGGACCACGTCGGGCTTGCGGGATGCCACGTCGTCGAGGCCGACAGTCGGGTAACGGTCACCGTCCGCGGCGAAGACATTTTCGAACCCGGCGGCCGCGAGCAGGTCGGATCCGTAGGTGTCCCCGTTGACCGTCATCCACGGGCGGCGCCAGATCGGCACCCACGCCGACAGTGCCGGCGGCGCGCGCCGGACCTCCGCGGGGTCGTCCCCCGGAGCGTCGACTCCTACCAGCGCCGCCATCGCGGCCGTCGCCTCGATCGCATCGGCGACGGACCGGACCCGCGTGGCGTGCACCGCCACGCCGGCGGCGCGCAGCCGCTCGGCGTCCTCCACCCTGTTCTCCTCCTCGTCCATCAGCACCAGGTCGGGGTGCAACGACACGATCCCCTCGACATCCGGGTTCTTGGTCCCGCCGACCGTCGCGATGCCCTCGGTCTCGCAGAACCGCGTGACCGCCACCGGTGCAACACCCCAACCGAGGAGCGTCTCGGTGATCGAGGGGACCAGGCTCACCACGCGAGGCGCCCGTTTCACGGTTGGGGTGCGGTTCAAGGTGAGCCCACGATCACATGCGATCGAGCAGCTGCGCCTTCTTGCGTTCGAACTCGGCGTCGGAGATGACGCCGCGCCGGCGGAGCTGGTCGAGCTGGGCGATCTGGTCGGGTATGGAGCCGCCGGTCATGGCACCCGGCTGCGCGGTGAGGGACCTGCGCGACGCGTCCATGAGCCGGAAGATCTCGTTCTGGACCGAGGACGGGCGCGGAAGGTCGGGGAAGTACTCGGGCGAGTCCTTGCCCGGCGATTCCACCAGGACGCAACCGAGCCCGAGAAGCCGCTCGAACAAGGTCTGCCGGTAGCTGATGTCACTCAGCCCGAGAAGGGGGATCTCGCGTGAGGTGCGGCCGAGAATCCCCCGCTGTTCGATCAGGCGGCTCGTGGTGAGGATGAACCGCGTCGACCGCCACTTCACGTAGCGGACCGTCAGCCACAGCGCGCTCAACACGAGTGCCCCGACCGCCGCCC
>DAIRCY010000136.1:0-4108 GCA_036796435.1 Acidimicrobiales bacterium | reverse complement strand
GGTGATCCCCGGTGCGAGAAGCAGTCGAGGTCCTGCGGCAGGCAGCCGACCAGGGCGAGAGAGCGGTGATGGCGAGGGTCGTGGAGATCGAGGGTTTCTCGACGCGCCCGGGTGACGACCTGGTGGCCGTCGACTCGAGCGGCACCGTCCACGGGTCCGTGCTGGCGGGTCTGGGTTCCCAGCAGCTCCGAGACGCAGCCGCTTCTCTCATGGCGGGGGGATCGAACAGCCCGGCGACGGTGACTGTCGATGTCCATGACAAAGACGCCGTCTCCGCTGGCCTCGCCTGCGGTGGCCGCGCACGCCTGCTGCTCCAACCCGCCGGGACCATCCCGAAGGTCCTTTGGGATCTGCTCGCCAGCAGAGCACCCGTCGCGCTGTTGAGCAGGGTCGAAGCAGACGGGTCGCTGGTCGTCGAACGCGACGGCACCGTCCACGGTGGCGACGCCGCGGGTTGGCCGGTCGCGGAGGCCCAGGCGATGCTGGTTTCCGGGCGTACGGGAACCCAGAGCGTCCAGGCCGCCTCCGGCCCGGTACTGATCGAAGCGTGGGTACCGGACCCGCGGGTGGTGATCGTCGGTTCCGGCGAGCTCGTCGAGGCCATAGGGGCTCAGGCGGGGCTCCTCGGGTGGGAGACCCGCTCGTCGGGAGGGGTCGAGAACCTTGCGGGGTTGCTGGACTGGGCCGGCTTGAGCGGAGCGCTCGTGGTCCTCAGCCACGACCCACACGTCGACACCCCCGCCTTGGCGGAGGGGCTGCGGTCGGGGATGGCCTACGTCGGCGCGCTCGGGTCGCGCAGCACCCAGTCGAAGCGGACGGAAAGGCTGCTCGCCGACGGCGTCGCGCAGGCCGACATCGACCGCATACACCGGCCCATTGGACTTGATCTCGGCGGCCGGCGCGCCCCCGAAGTGGCGCTGTCAGTGGTCGCCGAGATCCTCGCCTCGCACTGCGGCCGGGACGCCAGGCCCCTATCGACCCGGTCCGGCCCTATCCACTAGCCCCCGCCGGCGCGACCGGTAGCGGCGGATGAGAGCGTTCGTAGAGCTGTCGTGACCCAGGCCCGGCTCGTCCGTCGAGGTCAACTCCGGCACGATCCGCTGAGCCAGCGCCTTGCCGAGCTCCACTCCCCACTGGTCGAAGGAGTTGATGCCCCAGATGACCCCCTGGGTGAACACCTTGTGCTCGTAGGTCGCGACCAGCTGCCCGAGGACCCTCGGCGTCAGCTTGGGAGCGAGGATCGTGTTCGTGGGGTGGTTGCCGGCGAAGACACGGTGCGGCACCTGTGCCGCCGGCACCCCCTCGGATTCGACCTCCTCCCTCGTCTTGCCGAACGCGAGTGCCTCGGTCTGGGCGAAGAAGTTGGCCATGAGCAGATCCTGGTGGCTCCCCACCTCATGCGTGGACTCGGTGAAGCCGATGAAATCGGCGGGGATGAGCCTCGTGCCCTGGTGGATGAGCTGGTAGTAGGCGTGCTGGCCGTTCGTGCCCGGAGTGCCCCACACCACGGGCCCGGTGTCCTCGTCGACCGGCTCACCTCCGAGCGTCACGCTCTTGCCGTTGCTCTCCATGTCGAGTTGCTGGAGATAGGCGGGGAACCGGGACAGGTAGTGGTTGTACGGGAGGACCGCGTGGGATTGAGCACCGAAGAAGTCGATGTACCACACCCCTATGAGGCCGAGGAGAACCGGAAGGTTCGCTTCGAAGGGAGCGGTGCGGAAGTGCTCGTCGACGAGATGGAAACCTTCGAGCATCTGTGCGAAGGCCGAAGGTCCGATGGCCAGCATCAAAGAGAGGCCGATCGCCGAGTCGTAGCTGTAACGGCCGCCGACCCAGTCCCAGAACTCGAACATGTTGTCGGTGTCGATGCCGAATTCGGCCACCCTGGAAGCGTTTGTCGACACCGCCACGAAGTGCTTCGCCACAGCGGCGTCGTCGCCGAGGCCGGACACGAGCCAATCGCGCGCTGTCCTCGCGTTGGTGATCGTCTCGAGCGTCGTGAACGTCTTGGAGCTGATGACGAACAGTGTCGTGGCCGGGTCGAGATCCTTCGTCGCTTCGTAGATGTCGCACCCGTCGACGTTTGACACGAACCGGCACCGCAGCCGCCCGTCGACATAGTCGGTGAGCGCCTCGTAGGCCATCGCCGGCCCCAGGTCGGAGCCGCCGATGCCGACGTTCACCACGGTGCCGATCGGCTCGCCCGTGTGGCCTCTCCATTCCCCCGAGCGGACCCTGTCTGCGAAGTCGGCCATCTTGTCGAGGACGGCGTGGACGTCGGGGACCACGTTGCGCCCGCCCGTTTCGATCACCTGGTCACGCGGCGCGCGGAGTGCCACGTGCAGCACGGCACGATCCTCTGTCACGTTGATGTGCTCGCCGGCCCACATCTGGTCGATTCGTCCGCGCAGCCCGACCCGTTCGGCGAGGGCGACCAGGAGGCGGACGGTCTCGGAGGTGAGCCTGTTCTTCGAGTAGTCGAGATAGAGGTCGGCCGCTTCGAGAGTCATGGTCGTCCCGCGGTCGGGATCCTCGGCGAACAGGTCGCGGAGGTGGACGCCCTTCACCCGGTCGCGATGCTCGCGCAGCGACTTCCACTGCTCCGTCGACGTCGCCCTCACTGCCTCCACGGCCGGTCCGCTGGTCATGCGGGCAGTCTGCCCCACGCGGGACGGCGTATTCGCCGGCGGGTACCCCCGGGTCTCCCAGTACCTTTGGCCAGGTGGTCCGCCGGTTGCTCATGTGGGACGTGGACGGGACGCTCGTACGCGCGGGCGACCTCGGAGCGGCCGTGTTCGACCTGGCGCTCGAAGCCGTCCTCGGGTTGCGACCTGCCGAACGCGTGCGCATGAGCGGCAAGACCGATCCGCAGATCGTGATGGAGTACCTGCAGCAACTGGAGCTCGAGGAGGACGACGAGCTGGTGCGGAAGGTGCTCAACGGGATCGAGGAGCATCTCGGCGCTGCGGCCGCCGCCGGCGAGCTGGTAGCGGGCGGCCACGCCTGCCCAGGCGCGGCGGAGGTCCTAGCCGAGCTGGCCGGAGATCCCCGCGTCCTGTCGACCCTGGTAACGGGCAACATCGTGGCGAACGCCCGAGTCAAGGTAGCCGCCTGGGGGCTCGACCCGTGGCTCGACCTGGACGTTGGCGCATACGGAAGCGATCACGCCGACCGCGACGAGCTGGTCCCGCTCGCTCTCGCCCGGGTCCGGGAGGCGTACGGGGTTTCCCTCGACCCCTCCGACACCTGGGTCATCGGGGACACACCGCGCGACCTGCAGTGTGCGCGCGTCGCTGGCGCGCGCTGCCTGCTCGTCGGTACGGGGCGCTACACCGCCGGCGAGCTCGCAGCACTCGGCGCGGACGTGGTGCTCGAGGACTTGTCGGACACCGCCGCGGTCGTTGACATCCTGACCGGCGACATCGGCGACTGAACCGCCCCGCAGGGTGGTTCCTACAGGGCCTTCAACGCCTTGGCGTCTTCCGGGTCCAGCTGCCACTCACCGGCCGCTGCGTTGGCCTTGACCTGCTCGGGGGAGGTGGCGCCCGCTATGACCGACGCCACCGCCGGCTTCGCCAGCAGGCCGGCGAAGGCGAGCTCGAGGAGGGAACGCCCGCGCTCGGCAGCGAAGCGTTCCAGCGCCTCCAGGCGCTCGTAGGTCTCCTCGCCGACCGGCTGCCCGGAGAGCCGGGTGCCCTCCGGCGGCGGCGAGTCGCGCCGGTACTTGCCGGTCAGCAGGCCGTTCGCTAGCGGGAAGAACGGAAGGACGCCGACGCCGTACGCCTCGCAAGCAGGAAGCAGGTCCGACTCGGCGGAGCGCTCCAAGAGGCTGTAGTGGTTCTGGGCGGACACGAACCGCTCGAGCGAACCCCTGGCGGAACGCGCGGCCCAGTCCGCTTCCACGACCTGCCAGGCGGCCAGGTTGGACGACCCGATGTAGAGGACCTTGCCTTCGCGCACGAGCTCGGTCAGCGCCCCGAGCGTCTCCTCGATCGGCGTGACCCGGTCGGGGCGGTGCAGCTGGTAGAGGTCGATCCGGTCGGTCTGCAGGCGCTTGAGGCTCTGCTCGACGGCCCTGCGGATGTACCAGCGCGAAGCGCGGGCGACC
>DAIRCY010000135.1:0-4244 GCA_036796435.1 Acidimicrobiales bacterium | reverse complement strand
CCGACTGCAGGCCGGTGAGCACGCTCACGTCGTGTTCGGGCGATGGCCCCCCGAAGACGACGGCGACATCGGCGGTGACTTCGGCCACGGTGTACTCCCTCGTGTGCGGACGCGCCGGACTGCCACGGCGTGCGGCTAAGGGTAGTGGTCCGGCAAGTCGTTCTCGTAGAGCACCGCGTCGCCCGGTCCGAGGTTCTCCCGCACCCACGCGACCGCCTCTTCGCGCGTCCGCACGACGACAACCGGCCGGAGGCCGGCCACGCCGCGGAGCAGCGCTCGCCTGTTGGTGAGCGCCACGACCACCACGGTTGTGACGACCTCGCACGCCTCGCGGGCAAAGGCCTCGTTCTCGGGCGCCTGACGCGGGCCGAGCTCCACCATGCCCGGCGTGACGAGGACCCGCCGCCCGGTGACCGGCGTTGCAGCGAGGAGGGCGAGCGCCGCCCTCGCGCCGGCGGGGTTCGAGTTGAAGGTGTCGTCGATGACGTGGACACCCGACGCCGAGGTGTCCGAGGTGAGGCGGTTGGGGACCTCAGGAAGAGTAGGGATCCGCTCGAGAAGGACCGTGGCGGGGACACCCAGCTCGAGCGCCACGGCGACGGCGCACGCCAGGTTGGAGGGCTGGATCCCGGGCCGGAGCGGCACCGCCGGCCCGACGGGTGCGCCCCCCACCACGACGGTGACCTTCTCGTCCTCGACGAGCAGCCGCACGTCCGCGCTCGGCTCGTCGACCGCGGCGCGAAGGACGCGCGGCCCGCCGGCCGCCGCGTCGAGCACCGTGGCGAGCGCGGCGAGGCGCCGGTCGTCGGCGTTCACGACGACCGTCGACGCGCGCTCGGTGATCTCGGACTTGGCCGTGAGGATCGCGTCCTCCGAGCCGAAACGCTCGAGGTGCACCGGGCCCACCGCCGTCATCACCGCGATCTGCGGCGGGCACCACCGGCACAGGTCCCGGATCTCGCCAGGTCCGTAGGTCCCCATCTCGGCCACGAAGACGTCGGTGCCCTCTGCGAGGTGCTCGTTCACCGCACGGGCGAGCCCGCCGCGGTTGTTGAACGACGCCGGAGTCGCCACCACGCTCCTCGTGGCCGCGACGAGGTGGGCGACGTGGTTCTTGGTCGTCGTCTTTCCGTACGAGCCCGTGATCGCCACGATCGTCGGTGCGACCCGGCGGATCCGTTGGGCGGCGGCCGTGACGAAGCGTTCGGCCAGCCGGCGTTCGACCGGCGCGGTGACGAATAGGGCGGCGTCGACGAGCGCCGGCGCCGCGACGACTCCCGCCGCGGCGAAGGGGGTGGGGGCGCCCAGGCCGGCGCCCACCGCGACGAGGACGGCTTCGAAAGCCACCCACACCGCCGCGAGCGTCTTCAGCCGCCGCGTGAAGACGAGCGGGGAGGTGCGGCCCGGGATCGACAGGTGGAGCGGTCCCACGAACCCGACGGCCGCCGTGGCGAGCGCGACGAGCGGCCACAGGCCGCTCAGGACGACGCCCGCCAGCCCGATCGCGGCGAGCGCCACGTCCGCGGGCTCGCTCGTCCACCACCGGATCGCGAACCTGCTCGTCGAGTCGGGGATGTAGTGCTCCCGCTGGGCCACCCGAAGCCACCGCGCGCCCGCCGGCGCGAGCGCGAGGACACACGCCGCGAACGCGCCCCAGGCTGCCCCCCCGGTCTCGTTGAAGACCGCCGTCATCATGCGAGGAGCCGCTCCACCGCGCCACGCAGCGCGCCGGGGGCGGAGAGCGGGACGAGGTGGCCGGCCCCGGGGACGACCACGAGGTCGACCCGCCCGGCCCTGGCCCGCTCGAGCCGGGCCGCGGCGGCCTTTGCGACCGGGAGCGGCGCTGTCGCATCGTCGTCGCCCCACACGAGGGTGACGGGACAGGTGATCGCGTCGAGCTGCGGCTCGTAGCTTTCGGTCACGACCCGACCGTGGATCTGGCGCATGATCCCGACCGCCGCCGCGTAGTCGGCCGACCCGTATCGGCGGCGCGCCCGTTCGAGCCGCTCTTCGCCGAGGACACCGGCCCGGTGCGCGAGCCGCACGGCCCGGTAGGCGAGGGGCGGACGGCGCGGAGGCGCGAGGCGACAGAGCTGCGGGACTCCCGTGAGCACGAGCGCCCGCACGCCCCCTGGACACGCTGCGGCCAGATGGACCGCCACCCTCCCGCCGAAGGAGTGGCCGACCACGACCACTGGTGCCCGGAGCTCCGCCAGCAACGCCTCGACGCACCCCGCGTACTGCGACGAGCCCCACGGCTCCGCGGGGGGAGGGGTCGCACCGAAGCCGGGAAGGTCGACGGCGATCGCGGGGAGCTCGGAGCCGTCGACGGGGCGGAGCACGGCGTCGAAGTCTCGGTGGGTCCTCCCCCACCCGTGGAGGGCGAGCACCGCAGGCTCGCCGTCACCGGACCGGGTGCCGAACAGCCGGCCGCCCGCGAACGTTCGAAGCATCCTCAGCGACTCTCCCGCGAACCGTGCCCCGGGCGCCCGTCGGTGTCCATGTGCTCGCTCCCGTGTCAGCAGCCCCGCCGGCTGCGAAGCCCGCCACCGGCCGTTGCTCCCCGCCGGCCGGGCCACCCTACCGACTGAAGCCCTCTTGCTCACCCACTCGGTCCCTCTTGCTCACCCACTCGGTAGCGTGGCGCCGAGTGGCCGCTCGAACCGGTGTCCCCGTGAGCCCCGACGTCGCCAGGTTGGTGGTCGGCCTCGAGCCGGCACAACGCGAAGCGGTGCTCGCCGACGACCCCGTCGTGTGTGTCCTCGCCGGCGCCGGGACGGGGAAGACGAGGGTCCTCACGCTCCGCGTCGCGCGGCGGGTGATGGACGAGAGTGCGCTCGCGACCCACACGCTCGCGTGCACGTTCAGCCGCAAGGCGGCCGACGAGCTGCGCGACCGGCTGTGGACGCTCGGCATCGGCAGGGAGGTCCAGGCGGGGACGCTGCATCGCGCCGCGCTGCGCCTCATCGCCCATCACCGCCACGACCGGGGCCAGGGCGCGCCGACGATCGTCGCCGACCGGCGGCCGCTCCTCGCCGAGCTCCTCGAGGGGACGGCCGTGCGGGGACGCCGCCGGAGCGCGCGGCCGTCCGCGCCCCGCGGCGACGTGACTCGTCTCGACGCGGAGATCGGCTGGGCGAAGTCCCGCCTGCTGGATCCGGCTGGCTACGAGGAGGCAGCCCGGCGCGCTGCGAGACGGCCGTTCATGCCGGCCGGAAGGGTCGCCGAGCTCTACGCGCGCTACGAGGCGGAGCGCCGTGCGCGCGGAGTGCTCGACCTCGACGACCTCCTTTCGCACTGCGGGGACCTGTTGGCACAGGACCCGGCGTTCGCGCGCGCCATACGGTGGTGGCACCGTCACCTCTTCGTCGACGAGATGCAGGACCTCAACGAGGCGCAGTACCGCCTGCTGCGGCTGCTCGTCGGCGACGAGCCCGACCTCTTCGTCGTCGGCGACCCGAACCAGTCCGTCTACGGGTGGAACGGCGCCGATCCCGAGCTGCTCCGCCGGGTGACCGAGGAGTTCGCGGGCACGCGCGTGGTGCGACTCGAGACGAACCACCGCTGCACGGCCCCGGTGGTGCAGACGGCGTCGGCTGCCCTGGGGCACGACGACCCTCCGGTCAGCGCGCGGGGCGACGGCCCGCTCCCTGAGGTCCGGTGCCTCGGCAACGACGAGGAGGAAGCCCGCTGGGTCGCCCGCAGGGTGTGGCTGGCCCACCGCCCGGGCCGCCGGTGGTCGTCGATCGCGGTCCTCGCCAGGACCAACGCCCAGCTGCAGCGAATCGCCGGCGCCCTGGGCGCCGAGCACGTCCCGTACCGCATGGCGGGAGCCGACCTCGGACCCGCGAGCGACCTGCGGGAGACGCGTGAGGACGGCGACGCCGGGACGGAGACCGAGGCTGCGGCCGCACCGGCCGGCGCGGCGGAGCCGCCCACCGGCGACCCGGCGCAGGGCCTCGGTGACGACGGAGACGCCGTGGTGCTGAGCACCTTCCACCGGGCCAAGGGACTGCAGTGGCGCACCGTCTTCGTCGTGGGGGCGTCCGACGGGCTCGTCCCGCTCGTCACCGCCCGCTCGGGCGCGGCGAAGGCGGAGGAACGACGGCTCTTCTACGTCGCCCTCACGCGTGCCGAAGAAGAGCTCCTCTGCAGCTGGGCGCTCCGACCGGACGCGGCGAGCGCGTTCGACGGGGTGCCCGAGCGACGTCGCTCGCCGTGGCTCGACGCCGTCGAGCGCGTAC
>DAIRCY010000134.1:0-4246 GCA_036796435.1 Acidimicrobiales bacterium | reverse complement strand
ACTCGATCCCGATCATCAGCCCGCGGCCGCGTACGTCGCTGACCATCTCGTAGCGAGAGGAGACCTCCCTCAGCCGCGACTGGATCTGCGTGCCGACCGTCGCGGCGTTGGCGATCAGGTCCTCCTCGTCTAGGACCGCCAGGGTCGCCAGCCCCGCCGCCATCGCCAGCGTGTTCCCGCTGTAGGTGGAGTCGTGCACGAGCATGCGGTCGAGGGAGGAGTACACCTTCTCGAACACCGAGTTCGTCGCCATGGTCGCCGCCACCGGCACGAAGCCGCCCGACAGCGTCTTGGCGACGGTCACGATGTCGGGCTCGACCCCGTCGTACTCGTAGCTGAGGAACCGGCCGGTCCTGCCGAGGCCCGTCTGCACCTCGTCGCAGATCAGCAGCGCCCCGTTGCGATGGAGGACGTCGGCGGCCTCCGCGAGGTAGCCCTCCGGCGGGACCCGGACCGTCTTGCCCTGGACCGGTTCCACGATCAGGGCGGCCACGTCGCCCGCCAGAACCTCCCGCCGTAGGGCGTCGAGGTCACCGAAGGGCAGCACCGTGGCGGGCAGGAGCGGCCCGAAACCGTCCCTGAACTCCTTGGCCCCGTTCACCGACAGTGACCCGGAGGTGAGGCCGTGGAAGGCGTGGTCGAGGTACAGGACCCTGGGTCGGCCGGTGCTGTAGCGGGCGAACTTCAGGGCGGCTTCGACCGACTCCGTACCGCTGCTCGAGAAGTAGACCCGGTCGAGATGCGGGACCCGCTCGACGAGCGCCTCGCCCAGCACCCCGGCGAGAAGGGGCGTGTCCATCTGGACCATGTCGGCCAGGTCGGCGTCGAGGGCGTCGTGGAGTACCTGGCGGACCTTGGGGTTCGACCGGCCGACGCCGAACACCCCGAACCCGGACAGGTAATCGAGATACGCGGTGCCGTCGGCGTCGTAGAGGTAGCTGCCCTCGGCGCGCTGCCACTGCCTGTCGAAGCCGATCGAGCGCAGGACCCGCGGGGCGAGGGGGTTGAGGTAGCGGCCCCACAGCGCCGGGCCTTCCCCGGACCGGTCGCTCAACGTCCCCTTAAGGTCGAACCCCATCGGGTCAGGAGCCTATGGCAGCCCGCAGTGATTGTCGCAACGACTTGGTCGTGGCCATGACGGCGCTGGGCTCATAGCCGCAGTGGGCCATGCAGTTGGCGCAGCGCGGGTCCTTGCCCCGGCCGTACCGGTCCCAGTCCGTGGTCTCGATCAGCTCCTGGTAGGTCTCGGTGTATCCGTCGGCCATGAGGTAGCAGGGGCGCTGCCAACCGAACACCGAGTAGCTGGGGATCCCCCAGGGTGTGCACTCGAACTCGGCCTTGCCTTCGAGGAAGTCGAGGAACAGCGGGCTGTGGTTCAGCCTCCAGTGCTTGCGCCTGCCTTCCGCGAACGCCTCGGCGAAGAGGCCGGTAGAGCTCTTGGTGCTGAGGAAGTGGACCTGGTCGGGCGCCTTCTCGTACGCGTAGCCCGGAGAGATCATCATCTGGTCGACCTGCAGCTCGTCGTTCAGGAAGTCGAGTACCTCCCGGACGGTCTTCGGCGAGTCCGTGTTGAAGAACGTCGTGTTGGTGTTGACCTTGAAGCCGAGCTCCTTGGCCTTGCGGATGGCCGCGACCGCCTTGTCGAACGTGCCGTCCCGGCTGACCGACTCGTCGTGGCGCTCCTTCAGGCCGTCGATGTGCACGACCCAGGAGAAGCGCGGATGGGGGGTGAAGCGCTCGAGCTTGCGCTCGAGCAGGAGCGCGTTGGTGCAGAGGTAGACGAACCGGCCGCTGTCGAGCAGCGCCTGAGTCATCTTGTCGATCTCAGGGTGCAGCAACGGCTCGCCGCCTGCGATCGACACCATCGGCGCACCGCATTCCTCGATGGCGGCGACGGCCTGCTCGACCGTCAGCCGCTGGCGGAGGACCTCGGTGGGGTACTGGATCTTGCCGCAGCCGTTGCACGCCAGGTTGCACGCGAACAGCGGTTCCAGCTCGACGATGAGAGGGAACTTCTCGCGCCCGGCGAGCTTCTGGCGGGCGAGATAGGAACCGATCTTGATGCTCTGGCGCAGGGGGATACCCACCTAGCGAACCTCCAGGGGTAGGGGAAAGTTGACGTTCTCCTTGCGGACCGGGCGTTCTTCTACCTCGACGGGCCCCAGGCCGCTCAGGGCCATTACTACCCGCTCCACGAGGACGGGTGGTGCCGACGCGCCCGCCGTCACCCCGATCGTACGGGAGCCGAGGAGCCATTCCATGCGAAGGTCGTTCTCGTCGTCGACCATGAAAGCCCTGCAGCCGGCACGCTCGACGACCTCGACGAGGCGGGCGGTGTTCGAGGAGTTGGCGGAGCCGACGACGATGACGACGTCGCAGTCGCCGGCGATGGCCAGAACCGCCTCCTGGCGGTTCTGGGTGGCGTAGCAGATGTCCGCCGCGTGCGGGCCGACGATGGACGGGAACCGCTTGGACAGCGCTCCGACCAGGGTGGACACGTCGCTGGGCGAGAGGGTCGTCTGGGTGATGTACGCGAGCTTGTCAGGGTCGCGGACGTCGAGCGTCTCGACGTCCTGCTCGTTCTCGACCAAGGTGATGCCGGGGAGCTCACCAAGGGTGCCCTCGGTCTCGTCGTGACCGTCGTGGCCGATCAGCACCACCTGGTATCCGCGGCCGGCGAAGCGGTGCGCCTCGTGGTGCACCTTCGCCACGAGCGGGCAGGTGGCGTCCACGACGTTCAGGTTGCGCTCGACGGAGTCCGACCGGACCGCCGGGGAGACGCCGTGCGCGGAGAAGACCACGGTGGCCCCGTCCGGCACCTCGTCGAGTTCGTCGACGAACACCGCGCCGCGCGCCTGCAGATCCTCGACCACGTGGCGGTTGTGGACGATCTGCCGGCGGACGTAGACGGGGGCGCCGAAACGGTCGAGCGCCCGGTTCACGGTTTCGATCGCCCGCTCGACGCCGGCGCAGAAGGACCTCGGGCCGGCGAGAACCACGCTCCTCTCCGCGGTCGCCTCCGCCCACTGCTCGAGGACGGGGACCGACGCCCTCAGGGCCGCCAGGGCCCGCTTCCCGCTGGAGAACGTCGACGGGGAGCCCAGCTCACGGCCCGGCGTGTCGGCCACGGCACGAACGACCGCGAACGGCCGGTCCCACGGCTCGCGCAGGATGGCGGCCGTCTCCATGTCCACGGCGATCGCTCCGAGCGCGGCGAGGGCGGCGCGCGCCTTGGATCCGCGTACCAGCCGCTGCGACGAGGCGACCGTGCCGGTGACGGCCTCCAGTCCCTGCCGTCGCAGAGCGGAGGCGATCATCGAGGCGGACGGCAGTTCCGCCACGAGAGCGCCCCCGTCGGCGTCGATGACCCTATCCGCCACCACCAGGGTCCCGGGGGCGAGCTCGGGGAGGAGACCTCCGGCGACCCCCGCGACGGCGACGGCCCTGGCGAGAAGCCCGGCGCGGATCCGTTCCGCCGACGCCGCCGCCTTGGACATCCCGGCGCCGGTGCGGACGACCGTCGCTGCTGACGACCCGGACGAGACGGCGCGCGCCTCGAGGCGCAGGGGTGCCAGCACGAGCAGGCCGTCCCTGCCGGAGGGGGCATCGGCGAGGGCGCTCAAGGCGTGCCCCCCGAGCGCACGTACCGGCCCAGGGCCATCACGGGCCAGACCAGGCGGTAGAGGTGGTAGTTGATGGAGAAGTCCCACGGGAACCCGGTCCCGGTGAAGAACGGCTCGTCCCAGGTTCCCTCTTCGGTCTGGTTGGCGGTGAGCCACTCCACCCCGCGGCGCGTCGCCGCCGAGCCGTGCTCCCCGGCGGCGAGGAGGGCGAGCAGGGCCCACGCGGTCTGCGACGGGGTCGACTCGCCCTTGCCGCGCCAGGAGTCGTCCACGTAGGAACGCAGGTCCTCGCCCCACCCTCCGTCGGCGTTCTGATGGTCCTCGAGCCAGCCGACCGCGTTTCGGATGCGCGGGTCGTCCGGGCTGGCCCCGGCCTCGACGAGGGCGGGGACCGCCGCGCCGGTGCCGTAGACGTAGTTGACCCCCCACCGGCCGAACCAGGACCCGTCCGGTTCCTGGGCGTTCCACAGCCATTCGGTCGCCCGCTGTTTGACGGCCGGGGGCACGCCGGGCTCCTGGGCGAGCATCTCGAGCACGTGCGCGGTCACGTCGGCCGACGGGGGGTCGGTCACCTCGCCGAAGTCGCAGAAGGGCAGCGCGGCGACGAGGGCGCTGTCGTTGTC
>DAIRCY010000133.1:0-4262 GCA_036796435.1 Acidimicrobiales bacterium | reverse complement strand
GAGCCGTCGTATCGCCGAGCAGAAGTTCTGGGGTCACGCCGCCCCGTCGTCCGACGAGGGCGTCAAGATCCGCCCGACGCCGGACCCGGCGGCGCTGGTGCGCTCCCTCGGGCCCGCGCCGCTCGCCCTCGATCCGACTCTTGTGGAGCGGCACCTGACCGCTGTGTACGAGGAGGCGGTGCGGGCCGCGACCGCGCTGGCGGCAGCGAACGGACTCCTGGCAGAAGATGAGGACGCCGGCTGATCAGCGGGGGGAAGGCCGGCTCGGAGAGGGAGCTACTTGTACCGGTAGGTGATTCGGCCCCGGGTCAGGTCGTACGGGCTGATCTCGACCTGCACCTTGTCGCCGGGGAGGACACGGATCCGGTTCATCCGCATCTTCCCGGAGTTGTGAGCCAGCACCTCGTGCCCGTTCGCCAGTTCAACCTTGAACATGGCGTTCTTGAGGGCCTCGCTCACCGTGCCCTCCAGCACGATTGCGTCTTCTTTGCCTTGGGGCAGTGTCGCTCCTCCATCAAGTCGCCTCGGGACACCCGTTGTGCCCGACGGCCTTCATGCATTTTAGGGCCAAACCGTTGACCAGGCGTGGTGCTGCGTTGTTTGCGCTGATGTCGGTCGTCTGGGGCGTCCCATACCTCCTGATAAAGATCGCCGTCCGCGACCTCTCGCCGCCCGCCATCGTCGAGGCCCGTACGGCGATAGGGGCGGCGATCCTGCTGCCTTTAGCGGCCCGGCAGGGGCAGCTCCGGGCGCTGGTCAGGGTCTGGAAGCCGTTCCTCGCCTACACCGTGGCGGAGCTCGCCATCCCGTGGCTGCTCTTGTCGGACGCGGAACGACGGCTGCCGAGCTCCTTCACCGGCCTCCTCGTGGCCACGGTGCCCCTCTTCGGCGTGCTCCTGGCGTTCGCGACCCGCCACCAGGACCGGCTCGACCGCCGGGGAATGATGGGCCTCGGCGTGGGCCTCGCCGGGGTGGCGCTGCTGCTCGGCTTCAACGTCCACGGCGACGGGTTCTCCGTGCTGGAGGTCATCGTCGTGGCCGCCGGGTACGCGACCGGCCCGCTCCTGGCAGCGCGCTACTTCCGGGACCTGTCGAGCCTCGCTCTCTCCGCTGTCTCCCTGGCCCTGGTGGCCCTCATCTACCTCCCCGTCCTGGCGGCGTGGCCGCCGGCGCACGCTCCGAGGGGCGGCGCCATCGCCTCGGTGGTGGTCCTCGGGGTGATCTGCACCGCGGTCGCGTTCGTGGCGTTCTTCGAGCTGATCAAAGAGGTCGGCTCGACGAGGGCAACGGTGATCACCTACCTGAACCCCGCGGTCGCCGTCGTCCTCGGCGTGGCGCTGCTCGGGGAACCTTTCGGGTTCTCGACCGGCGCCGGGTTCGCCCTGATCCTGGTCGGGTCGTGGTTCTCCACGAGGAGCCGGGCGCCAATAGAACGACTCGGACAGCCTCAGACCCCATAGGCTTGCCGGAAGCATGACGGTCGTCCTCGCGCTCCTCGCCGCGGCGCTGTTCGGCACTGGGGTCGCATTCCAGCAACGACCGGCCTCGGAGGTGCCGATCGAGCTAGCGGCCCGCCCGGGACTGCTTCTACGTGTGGTCCGCCAACCGATCTGGGTGGCGGGCATCGTGGCCGAGATCGCCGCGTTCGTCGTGCAGGTGGCCGCGTTGAGGCACGGATCGCTGGTCGTGGTGCAGCCCCTGATCACCACCTCGCTCGTCTTTGCGACAGCCATCACCGGCTCGTGGAACCGGCAGAGCGTGAACGGGCGTGACTGGCTCGCTGTGGTGGCCGTGGTCGCCGGGCTCGGCGCCTTCTTGGTCATTGCAGCACCGAGCGACGCCAGCTCGGGTACCGCCCCGGCCTACGCGTGGGTCGCCACCTGCCTGTCGATGCTCGGGGTTCTCGGGGCGCTCATCTGGCTCGGGGTGACAAGCGCCAACCGCCGCCGGGCGGCCGCCCTCGGCCTGGCGGCGGGGCTCGGCGACGCGTTCATGGCGGTGCTGACGAAGGCGTTCGCGCACGCCACCAACCACGGGTACGTGGCCATGTTCAAGACCTGGATCCCCTACGCTCTCTGTGCGGCGGGCCTGGCCGCCATCCTGATCACCCAGACCGCCTACCAGACCGGACAGCCGAAAATCTCAATCCCCCTCATAACAGTCACCGAGCCGCTCGTCAGCTGTGGCATCGGGGTCGGCTTGTTCGGCGAGGCGATCCATCTCGGCGGAGCGCGCGGGCCTTTCGTCGTCCTGTCGATCATCGTGATGGCGTCGGGACTCATCTGGCTGAGCAGGTCGAGCACGCCCGAGCCCGTCAAGTCCGGCGACCCGCTGCCGAGCCTTTGAGCGCGCCCCCTCCGCCGTCGCGCCGGTTCGTCCCGCCGGCGCGTGTCGTCTTCTCCGAGGAAGACCGCAGGCGCGCCCTGGAGCTGATCGACTCGGCGCTGTTGAGCGGCATCCTCACGATCGGCCCGATCACCACCCAGTTCGAGGACGCCTTCGCTGCCGCCCACGGCGGCGGGCACGCCATCGGCACCAACTCGGGGACGAGCGCCCTCGAGATCATTCTCAGGAGCATCGGCGTCGAGGGATCCGATGTCGTGGTGCCGGCGAACACCTTCTACGCGACCGCCGCAGCGGTGCTTCACGCCGGGGGTCGTCCCCGCTTCGCCGACATCGACCCCGCCAGCCTGTCGATGTCGGAGAAGACCCTCGAGGCCGCCTTGACACCCGGCGTCTCCGCGGTCGTCCATGTCCACATCGGCGGGACGATCAGCCCCGAGATCGACGGTATCCGCCGCCTGTGCGAAGCGCGTGGCCTGTCGCTGATCGAGGACGCGGCGCACGCCCACGGTTCGCGGCTCGCCGGCAAGCCAGCCGGTTCCTGGTCGCGCGCCGCCGCCTTCTCCTTCTACCCGACGAAGGTCGTCGCGAGTGCGGAAGGCGGCCTCATCCTCACCAAAGAGCCGGAGCTGCGCGACGAAGCGCGCGTCTACAGGGACCAGGGCAAGGCGAGCTTCCTCGAGGGGGGCCACGTCCGGCTCGGTTCCGCCTGGCGCATGAGCGAGCTCCAGGCAGCTGTCGCTCTGGTCCACCTCGGCCGCCTGGACGAGTTCATCGAAGTGCGCCGGACGGTCGCGGCCCGCTACGACGAAGGCCTGCGCGACTGCCCGGGGATCACGACCCTGGCACTGCCGCCGGGGTCCGACAGCAACTACTACAAGTACATCGCGGTCCTCGACGAGGGCATAGACCGCGGGGCTTTCAAGTCGCGGCTGCGCGGGGAGCACTCGGTCGGTCTCAGCGGCGAGGCGTACGCCCCCCCACTGCACCTCGAGCCGGTCTTCAAGGGTCTCTGCGACACGCCCCTTCCCGCGGCCGAGGACCTGTGCGCGCGTCACGTGTGCCTGCCCGTCCACTCCGACATGACGAGCGCGGAGGTGGACCAGGTTCTCGACGGCGTCCGATCCGTCCTCTCCGACCAGTCCAGGTGAGGCTCACCAAGGCGCTTTTCGTGTCGGGGTCCCTCGGGAAGGGCCACGACGTCCTGGCGGAGGCGTGCGCGGCTGCGCTGGAGTCGGGGGGCGTCAAGTGCGAGACCATCGACGCGATGGAGATGCTCGGGTCGGGAGCGGACGCCCTCGGCGACTGGGTCTTCCGCCGGCTGATCTCGGTGAACGCGCTCTACGACGCGTTCCACTTCTCGCAGCTGCGCGACGACGGTCGCCTCGCCCGGTTGCTCGACCGCATAGCGATCGACCGGATGCACCCGCACGTGAAGCAGGTGATCGACGGGTACCGGCCCGAGCTCGTCGTCCCGGTGTTCGCCACCGGAGCCGGCGTCGCCGCCAGGCTGAAAACGGAGGGGTACGAGTTCAAGTCGATCGTCGCGATGACGGACTCGTTCGCGCACCGGATGTGGGTGCACGAAGCCACCGACCTGTTCCTGGTGACGTCCCCGGCGTCGGGGGAGTCGGTGCGCCGCTACTGGCCCGAGGCGAGGGTCGAGGTGTTCACCGCCCCTGTGAGGCCGGGCTTCTACAGCGCCCCCTCCAGGGCGGAGGCGCGCGAAGCGCTCGGCGTCCCCCGCGATGCGCGGTGCGCCTTGCTCATGTCAGGCGCTTGGGGCCTCGGTCCCCTCGACCGGGCGGCGCAGGCGTTGGCCGACGACGGGATCTGGGTGCTGGCGGTCGCTGGTACCAACGCTTCGCTCGAGAAGCGGCTTCGCTCCATCGCCCGGTCCAAGCCGCAGGTCATCCCCT
>DAIRCY010000132.1:0-4308 GCA_036796435.1 Acidimicrobiales bacterium | reverse complement strand
GCTCGCCGTCGTGGTCGACGAACGCTGCGTCGATCCCGCCGCTCCCGGAGCGTCCCTTGTCGCAACCGCCGCGCGCTGCGAGGACCACGCCGAGCGCGGCGCCTTCGAGATGGGCGTCGGGCACCACCTCGTCCACGACCGCAAGGCACCGTTCCGGCGCACCCGCGCCTGCAAGGTGACGCCGGATGTCCTTCCAACGGCGCTCTGACAGCTGGGCAGCGTTTTCGACAGCCACCTCAGTCGTGAGATACACACTCAGGAAGGGGCCGGCCTTCTCCGCCACATCGACGAGGTCGCTGGCCGTAGTGCCGGGGACAGATGTGCGGCTTCGTTCCATGGCCGCGCGCGCTACCCGCGTCTGCAGCTGCGCAACCGAAGCCGCCCGGGGGAGCAAGCCCGCACGGCAGCGCCCGGAGCGACGGGCGCTCCCATGCGTGGCCCCCGTGTCCATGCAACGAGCGCGGGGTAGGAGGCCTGCTGTGGACGAAGAGGACCTGAGGGGCCGGCGCTCCGGCAGGGACAGCGACTGGACCGACTCCGAGAGCGAGGGGCTCCCGGCGACCGAGGACCAGCCGCCCGGCATCGGCCCGGAGACGGCCGAGGAGGGGAGCCCGCTGCCTGCGGACCATCCTGTCGGCGCACAGGAGCGCGGGGTCACCCAGCTCGAAGAGTCGGTTCCCGAGACCGTGGCCGAGCGTGCCGCGCGTGAGCGTCCGGACCTCCCCCAGGCGCCGCCTTCGGACCCCGCAGGCCGCTTGGCCGCCGGGGCGACCGACCGGGACGACCCCTCCGAGGGCGAGTGGGTGGACGACGACGCCGGGCTCTCGGCCGAAGAGGCGGCCGTCCACCTCGAAGAGGGCTGAACCGCTTCACTGGCGATGGCGGAGGGCCGCATAGGCCAGGTGGAGATAGTCCCCCACCTGCGCGGCGGCGAGTGCGCTCACCGCCGCCGTGGTGAGGTTCGGGGCCGCGACCCATCCAGCCACAAGCGCCGTCGCCACCCACTGGTCGAGACAGAACGGACAGCTCACGAGCTCGCCGACCGCATGGCGCGCCCCGGAACCGACGACCCGCTCGTTCACCTCGCCCTCCCCCGCGGCCCCTTCGAACTCGGTGAACGGCGCTCGCAGGGGGGCCGTGACGCCGTCTTTGGAGACGAGGCGAGACAGGTGCTGGGTGGCGAGGCCGAGGAGCAGCAAGTCCATCGGGCCCGGGCGACGGACCCGGTCTCGGCGATGGCGAAGTGCGTACGCAGCCGCACCGGTGAGCGTCGTGTAGGCCCCCATCAAGGCGAGGTAGCCGGCGAGCGGCCTCGGGTCGTCGCGTACGGTCATGTCATGGTCATACCCACTCGTTACCGCGGGGTGCGCCCCGGGTACCGCGCGCGCCATGGCGATTGACGAGCGCGACGCGCGCCAGCTCCTCGAAGAGGAGCGGCGGCGGTTGGAAAGGGTGCGGTCGACCGTGGAGGGGGATCTCGAGGAGGAGCGCCTCGGGACATCCGAGGAGCTCACCTCTTACGACCAGCACCCGGCCGAGCGCGGCACCGAACTGTCCGACATGGAACGCGATCTCGGACTGCGTGACGACTTCGAAGAGCGGATCGAAGAGAACCAGGAGGCGTGGAAGCGTCTCGAAGAGGGGCGTTACGGCCGGTGCGAGCGGTGCGGGCGACCCATCGGCGACGAGCGGCTGCGTGCGATGCCGTCGACTCGCTACTGCGTCGAGCACCAAGTCCAAGAGGATTCCCGATGAGGATCGGCTACGCGCTGTCGTCGGAGCAGTTCCGGCCCCGCCAGCTCCTCGATCAGGCGAAACGCGCGTGCGACGCCGGGTTCGAGGCGATCGCGATCTCCGATCACTTCCACCCTTGGAACGAGGCGCAGGGGAACAGTCCCTTCGTGTGGTCCGTCATCGGCGCCATCGCAGAGGCCCTCCCCGGCGTCCAGGTCACCACGATGGTGACGTGCCCGACGTTCCGCGTCCACCCGGTCGTGCTGGCGCAGGCCGCAGCCACGAGCGCCGTCATGCTCGACGGACGGTTCGTCTTCGGAGTCGGGACGGGAGAGAACCTGAACGAGCACGTGACCGGCACGCACTGGCCGCCAGCCAGGGAACGGATGGACCGTCTGCGCGAGGCCGTCGCGCTGATGCGCCACCTGTGGGAAGGGGGCACGGTCGACTTCGACGGGCGCTACTACCGCGCGGTGAGCGCGCGCATCTACACGCTTCCAGACGACCCGCCGCCTGTCTACGTGTCGGGTTTCGGTCCTGCGGCGACCCGGCTCGCCGCAGAGATCGGAGACGGCTTCGTCACCATGGACGACGAGCTGCTCGGGATCTACCGGGGCGCTGGCGGCCGAGGGACGCTGCAGACCGCGATGAAGGTCTGCTACGACGCCGACGAGCACAAGGCGATCGAATTGGCCCACCGGATGTGGGCGATGGAGCTGCTGCCAGGTCAGCTGAACCAGGAGCTTCGCACCCCGGGCATGTTCGAGGACGCGGCGGCGCTCGTCACGATGGACCAGGTCGCCGAGCAGGTCCCCTGCGGACCGGACCTCGGGCGCCATTTGCGGGCGGTCCGGGCGCGTGCGGAGGCGGGCTACGACGAGATCTACGTGCAGCAGATCGGTCCCGACATGGACGGGTTCTTCTCCATCTACGCGAACGAGGTCCTCCCCGAGGTGCGCGCCTTGGCCGCGGCCTGACGGCAGCGACGCGCGCGGCGGGTCGCTTGGTAGCGTCTCGGCGGCCACCCAGGAGGGGATCGTGTGCAGCGTCCACTCACCTGAGCACGATGACGTCGCAGGGCGCTGAGCGCGCGGCGACGGCCGCCTACCGGATGGCGCGCGACCAACTGCTCGAGTGGAACGTCGGCAACCGTGAGGGGGCCGAGTTCACCTTTCCGGACGTCGGGCCCGTCTTCAACTGGGCCCACGACTGGTTCGACCCGCTCGCCCGGGGCAACCCCCGGACGGGTCTCGTCATCCTCAAAGAGGACGGGACACGTCGCGCGTGCACCTTCGATCAGCTCGCTACGCGTTCGGATCAGGTCGCGGCCTTGCTCCGGCAGCTCGGCGTGCGGCCGAAAGACCCGATCGTCGTCATGCTCGGCAACGAGGTCGCCCTCTGGGAAACCATGCTCGGCGCGATGAAGCTCGGCGCGGTCATCGTCCCCACCACCACGGCGTTGGGGCCGTCCGATCTCGCCGACCGCTTGACGCGGTCGAAGGCGCGCTTCGTCGTGTGCAACGCGGCCGACGTGGCAAAGTTCACCGACCTCTCAATCGGGTTCGGCCGCATATCGGTCGGACCCGCCGAAGGATGGACCAACCTGGAGGACGCCTACCAGTTCGATCCGGCGCCGCTCGAGCACCCAGGCAGCCGCGCGGACGACCCCCTGCTCCTCTACTTCACCTCTGGGACGACCAGTAGACCGAAGCTCGTCGAGCACACGCAGACCTCCTACCCTGTCGGTCACCTCTCGACGATGTGCTGGCTCGGGACCCGGCCCGGAGACGTCCACTGCAACATCTCTTCACCCGGCTGGGCGAAGCACGCGTGGTCGTCGTTCTTCGCTCCGTGGGCGGCGGAGGCGACGACGCTCGTCCTCGACTACGCACGCTTCGTCCCCGGCGCACTCCTCGAAGTCCTTCGCAAAGAGCGGGTCACCACGTTCTGCGCACCGCCGACCGTGTGGCGGATGCTGATCAAGTCGGACCTGTCGGCTGGCCCTGGGACACTGCGTGAGCTCGTGGCAGCCGGAGAGCCCTTGAACCCGGAGGTCATCGCCCAGGTCCGCCAGCAGTGGGGACTGACGATCCGCGATGGCTACGGCCAGACCGAGACGACCGCGTCGGTCGGGAATCCCCCGGGGGCACCGCTCAAGGCGGGTTCGATGGGCCGACCGCTGCCGGGGGTGCCCGTCGTCCTCGTCGACGTGGCAACCGGCGAGCCCGTCGAGGGACCGGGTGAGGGCGAGCTGTGTCTCGATCTCGCACGGCCGCACCCGAGCCTGATGGCCGGGTATCTCGGTGTCGGGGACGACGCCATGGCCGGCGGCTACTACCACAGCGGCGACGTGGCGAGCCGGGACGAAGAGGGCTACATCACCTTCATCGGGCGGACGGACGACGTCTTCAAGTCCTCCGACTACAAGGTCAGCCCGTTCGAGGTCGAGAGCGTGCTCATCGAGCATCCCGCCGTCGCCGAAGCGGCGGTGGTCCCGTGCCCCGACGAGGTCCGTTCGAGCGTGCCCAAGGCATACATCTCGCTCGCCCCCGGGGTCGAACCGAGCCGCGAGAC
>DAIRCY010000131.1:0-4436 GCA_036796435.1 Acidimicrobiales bacterium | reverse complement strand
GGAGTTGCCGGCGAAGTACGGGTCGCCGCCGTTGAAGCCGTTCCAGCCGAGCCACAGGATGCCGGCGCCGACGGCGACGAGCAGCATGTTGTGCGGGTTCGCCGAGCCGCGGTCGCGCCGGGCGCGCGGGCCGACCATCGCCGCGGCGACGAAGCCGGCGACCCCCGCCGCCAGGTGGATCACGTATCCGCCCGAGTAGTCCACGGCGCCCTTCTGGGCGAAGAAGCCCCCTCCCCACAGGAGGGCGGCGTTCACCGTGTAGACGAAGGTGATCCACAGCGGCACGAAGAGCAGCCACGCCTTGAACTTCATGCGACCGAGCACGCTCCCGAGGAACAGCAGCGGCGTGATGGCTGCGAAGGCGAACTGGAAGTAGGCGAGCGTCGAGGTGGGGAAGTGGAACGGGATGAGCGTGTTGGCGCCGGACCTCGCCTGCGACTGCTCCGCGACGCTCCCGAGGATCGAACCGGGCTTTCCCACGAAGTCGCCGAGGAACGACCCCGCCGGGCCCAGGTGCGCGAAGGTGCCGAAGCCCATCTTGTAGGCCCACAGCACCCAGACCACGAGCACGGCGCTGAAGCCCGCGAAGGCCATCAGCATCGTGTTCACGACCCACTTGCGCTGCACGAGCCCGCCGTAGAGGACGGCGAGGCCCGGGAGGCTCATCAGGCCCACGAGGGTCGCCGAGACGAGCTGCCACGTGTTGTCCCCGGGGTTCAGCCAGTGGGGGTACGGCAGGTTGGCGGCCTCCAACACGGCTGTCCTCTTTTCTGTTCCACGGTCTCGGCACGGTCCGCGCCGGCCGCCCGAGGTGAGTATGAAGAGCCGGCGTTTCACAGCTGCTACGCGGATGTTTCGCAGATGTGAACTCCCCGGGGCGGTGCCGCCCGGGGTGTCGCGTCTCGCCTCGGAGCCAGGACCGGCGATACCCTTGCCGCCGTGCCACGCCGCTCGAAGACGCTCGACCTGTCGTCGATCTGGTTGTTCTCCACCTGCAATGCAAAGGAGCTCCGGCTCGTCGCCAAGGCGCTCGCGGAGGTGACCGCGCCCGCCGGTACCGTCCTGTGCGAGGAGGGCACCATGGGGCGGGAGTTCTTCTTCATCGTTGAGGGGCGGGCCTCGGTGAGGCGTGGCGGACGCAAGGTGGCGCTGCTCGGACCGGGTGACTACTTCGGCGAGCTCGCGCTCCTCGACCGCAGCCCGCGGTCCGCGACCGTCGTGGCCGACAGCGACATGGTGCTCCTCAACATGAGCCAGCGCGAGTTCTACGGCCTGCTCGAAGATGTCCCGCCACTGGGGCGCAAGCTCCTTGCGGCGATGGCCGCCCGCCTGCGCGACGCGGACTCGAAGGTCTCCGCGCTCATCTCGCACTGAGCGACCGGACGTGGAACTCGCAGAAGGTCTCGACTTCGCCCGTCGCCGGCACCAGGGCGTCCTCGTCACCCGGCGCGCCGACGGGAGGCCTCAGCTCTCGAACATCGTCTACGACCTCGACGGGGACGTGGCGCGCATCTCGGTCACCGACGACCGTGCGAAGACCCGCAACCTCCGGCGCGACCCCGCCGCGTCCCTCTACGTGCCCGGCGACTCGTTTTGGAGCTACGTCGTCCTCGACGGCAAGGCGGAGCTCTCCGCGGTCGCCTCTGCACCCGACGACTCGACGGTGGAGGAGCTCGTCGCGCTCTACCGGGCGGTGCGGGGGGAGGAGCACCCCGATTGGACGGAATTCCGCAGCGTCATGGTGTCGGAGCGTCGCCTCGTCGTCCGGTTCCGGCCGGCGCACGCCTACGGCGCCGGGTAACCGCGTCAGCCGAGCGGTCAGCCCTCGAGCGGTGAGAGGGTGCCCCCCTGTGCGGCGGTCGGCGGACCCGGCAATCCGGCCGTCTCCGGCACCCGCATCGACTCCTCCACGAGCTGGGAGATGTCGAGCACGCGGACCTCTTCCTCCTTGCCGTTCGCCCGCACCGCGTCGTCCAGCATGATCATGCAGTAGGGGCAGGCCGTCGACACGACGTCGGCACCGGTGCCCAGCGCCTCGAGCGTGCGGTCCATGTTCACCCGGGTGCCGATGTTCTCCTCCATCCACATCCGCGCGCCTCCTGCCCCGCAGCAGAAGCCCCGCTCCCGACAACGCCGCATCTCGACGTTGTGGGCGCCGGGGATGGCGTCGATCACGGTCCGGGGCTCGTCGAACACCCTGTTGTGCCGGCCGAGGTAGCAGGGGTCGTGGTACGTGACGGTCCCCGCGTAGCCGGTTCCTGGGACGATCCTTCCTTCACGCACGAGATGGTCGAGCAGCTCGGCGTGGTGGACCACCTCGAAGGAGCCGCCGAGGGCGGGATACTCGTTCTTCAAGGTGTTGAAGCAGTGGGGACACGTAGCCACGATCTTTCTCACCCCGGCGCCGTCGAGCGTCGCGATGTTCGCCTTCGCCTGCTCCTGGAAGAGGTACTCGTTCCCGATCCGGCGCGCAGGGTCACCGGTGCAGGACTCCTTCGGGCCGAGGATCGCGAAGCGGACCCCTGCGTCGTGCAACAGACGCGCGGTCGCCTGCACCTGGCGTCTCGCCCGCTCGTCCAGCGCGCCCGCGCAGCCGACCCAGTAGAGGTACTCGACGTCGTCGGGGATCGTGTCGGTCACGACCGGCACCTCGAAGGGCAGCGCCTGCGTCCACTCCGTGCGCTTCGAACCGCCGAGGCCCCACGGGTCCCCCTGGTTCTCGATGTTGCGCAGCATCAGGCCGGCTTCGTGCGGGAAGCTCGACTCCATCAGCACCTGGTAGCGGCGCATGTCGACGATCGCGTCCACGTGCTCGATGTCGACCGGGCACTGCTCGACGCAGGAACCGCACGTCGTGCACGACCACAGGACGTCGGGGTCGATCACCCCGGGGACGAGGGGCTCGGGCTCGGCTGCGGCGCCGTCGGGCCCCTCGGCGCCCGTCGCCTCGGCCTTCAGGGCCATCAGGTGCGACGCCCGGGAGAACATGTTGTCCCGCAGGTTCATGATGACGAGCTTCGGCGAGAGCGGCTTGCCGGTGTTCCACGCCGGGCAGACCGACTGGCACCGCCCGCATTCGGTGCAGGTGACGAAGTCGAGCATCTGCTTCCACGTGAAGTTCTCGATGAACCCCACCCCGAAGACCGTGTCCTCGGTGACGTTCTCCATGTCCATGTCGGGCGTCTTGTCGAGGCCGCCGAGCGCCCGGGGGCGGCGGGAGAACGCCACGTTGAACGGGGCCACGAAGATGTGCAGGTGCTTCGAGTACGACACGAAGACGAGGAACCCGGTGATCACGGCGATGTTCATCAGGAGGAACGCCGTCGCGAGCGCTGTGCACGCGCCGGGGCTGAGGCCCGAGAAACCCGCGCCGATCGCATGTGAGGCGAACGCCCAGCCGTCGTAGGGGAACTGCCGGGGCTTCGTGTCGACCTGCGCCCCCCGGTAGAGGAGGAGGGTCGCGATCACTCCGAAGATGAGCAGGAGCGTCAGCCACGCGGCGTCGGTGTGGGACCCGTAGAACCTCGAGGCTCGCTCGCGCCTCGCCGGGGCGTTCTTGATCCTGATCACGGTGAACACGCCGAGCGCCACGAGGACGGCGGTGGCGAAGAAGTCCTCGAGGAACCCCAGCACCGGCGACGTCCCGATCCCCGGAATGTGGAAGGTCGGGTCGAAGAGGTCCCCGTAGGCCTCGACGATCGTGAACAGCAAGATGGTGAAGCCCCACATCGTGAAGAAGTGGGCGAGGCCGGGGACGGTCCACTTCAGCAGCTTCCGCTGACCGGCCACCTCCGTGACCTCGGCTTCCGCCTTCTTTGCGAGGTCCCGGCGCAGCCGCTCGGGGGCGGGCTGCCCCGCCCGGACCAGGCGGGAGATCCAATGGAAGCGGCGGCCCGCAATGGCGACACAGACCACCGTCACGGCGATGCCGATGGCGATCCTTACTGGCACTCGACCTCCTGTGTCAGCTCCGCCGACCCGTCAACTGAGCCGGGAAGGCGCCACGGGCCGGCGCCGCACCGTCCGTACCCAGGTTGCCCGGCGTGCAACCGACGTGCCCACTTCCCGGGGGTTCCGGGAGCCGGGCCCCTTGGCGGTGGCAGAGGATAGTGTGACCTCCACTCGCGGGCGTAGTTCAGCGGCAGAACATCAGCTTCCCAAGCTGAGAACGCGGGTTCGATTCCCGTCGCCCGCTCTCGTCTCGACTCGAAACTTAGTGCCGGAGCTGCCGGTCAGGGCATCAGCTGAAGGCAAGAGACAACGGGAATCGAACCGGACGGGCTCTCCCGGTCGCATGCAGCTCCGGGGTGCATGGCGAGAGTTGTGAACCGATCCACCATATGGTCGCGAGGCGCGACTACAACACTCGCACGACGCACATCAACCCGGGCGCGCCAGCCAGCCGGCGGTCAGCCGTCAGCAGCTCGCATCCCAGG
>DAIRCY010000130.1:0-4576 GCA_036796435.1 Acidimicrobiales bacterium | reverse complement strand
TCGCAGAGGGCCGGTTCGGCGGCGCGAGGGGGCGGCAGAATTACCTCGGGATGGTGGTCTCGACGGGGGTGGGCGGAGGCCTCGTCGTCGACGGCAAGCTGCTCGAAGGGCGACTCGGCAACGCGGGCCACGTCGGACACGTGGTCGTAGAGCCCGAGGGTCGCCCTTGCGCGTGCGGGGGTCGGGGCTGCCTCGAGGCTGAGGCGTCGGGCACTGCAATCGAGACGTTCACCGGCCGGCCCGCCGCCGAGGCCTCTCCCGACGTCGTCCACCGGTCGGGCACCCTCGTCGGGCGGGCAGTGGCGTCGGTCGCCGTCCTCTTGGACCTCGATCTTGCGGTGGTCTCCGGTTCGGTGGCCCTCGGCTACGGGGCTCCGTTCTTCGTGGCCGCGCAAGAGGAATTGTCCACCCGTGCTCGCCTCGCCTTCGCCCGCGACGCCGTCATCGTCCCAGGCGAGCTCGGCGCGGACGGGCCGCTCGCCGGTGCGGCCGCCGTCGGCCTTGCCGGCATGACCCGGTGGGGGGCCCCGTCGTGATCCCGAAACAGGGGATGGGCGGCACGCTTCGTGCTGTCGCTGTCCGTCCGCGACTCTGGCCGGTCGCCCTCGTGACCATGGCCCGCTTCGCCCCGCACGGGTGGTGGCGGCGGTGGCCCCCGAGCCCGTGGCCCGACGCCGACTACTGGCGGTTCCGGATGGAGACTGCCTACGGGGGTGACGGGTCGGCATGGCCCGGAGCCGAAGACGTCGTGGAGTTTCTCGAGTGGAGCCGACGCAGATGGCATCGTCCACCACGCGCGCTCCGGTAGCCTTCGGCTCCATGGAGCGGGTACTCCTGCTCAACGCGACGTACGAGCCGCTGGCACTCGTCTCCGACCGTCGCGCGATCGTCCTCATGCTCGACGGGCGAGCTGAGCCTGTGGCGTTCAGGCCACAGGCGAGAGTGTTCCGTTCGGCACAATTGAGCCTCGAGGTGCCTGCGATCGTTCGCCTCTCGAGAATGGTGCGGATCCCGCGCTGGGCGCGCACGCCTCCGCTGACGCGGCGTGCAGTGCTGCGGCGCGACGGGGGGCAGTGTGCGTACTGCGCAGAGGCGGCGGACACCGTGGACCATGTCGTGCCGAAGAGCCGAGGTGGTCGCCACGAGTGGACGAACGTCGTGGCGTCGTGCAAGCGCGACAACCTGACGAAGGGCGACCAGCTGCTTTCGGAGATCGGTTGGACGCTCTCGTTCAAGCCGTGGGCTCCCGACGGCCACCTCTGGCGGCTCCGCCATCTCGCGGAGATCGACCCGTTGTGGGAGCCGTACCTGGCGACCGCCTCCTGACCGGCGGCGCACACCTGGCGGTCCGTCCTTCCTTCCCCCCCCCTTTTTTCTCTTGACCTTTTCTCTTGACCTTTTCTTTTGACGTCGAGTCGTTCCGCTCCGCTGGGCGGCGCATCGTCCTTCGGCACGTGCGCCGACCGCTCCTCGTTCTCGGAAGCACCCAGACGGACGCGGTGGTCGACGCCGAGCGGGCACGGCGAAATGGTGTGGAGGTCGTCCGCCGCCGGAGCGGCGGCGGGGCGGTGCTGCTCCTCCCCGGGGCGCAGGTCTGGGCGGACCTTTGGGTTCCGCGTGGCGACACCCTGTGGTCACCCGAGCCACGGTCGAGCGCCGTCGCCGCCGGGGAGTGGTGGGCGAAGGCATTGGGAGATACCCAGTTGGAGGTCCACCGGGGGGCGTCGGTGTCGGCCGCTGGAAGCGACGCGGTCTGCTTCGCAGGCTTGGCAGCCGGTGAGGTGCACCGCGCGCTGCGCAAGGTCGTGGGCCTCGCCCAATGGCGGAGCCGGGAGGGTGCGCTGGTCCATGGCTGCGCGTACCGCCGGTGGGACCCCGAGCCACTCGTCGACCTCCTCGCCATGGAGGGGACCGACCGCCGGAGGCTCCTGGCGTCCCTTCGGGAGGCGGCGGAGGGATTCGAGGAGCTCGCGCCCCGCTTCGACGAGGAATCCCTGATCGCAACCCTCCCCGAACCGGGGAGCTGGGATCTGCTCCGAGCCTGACACGCCCGGGGCCTGACGCCCCGGGGCGCCGACGCCCCCGGCTCGGCCCTCGACGACGTCCGTCAAGGCCCCACGCTGCCAGCGCACTCGCGCGCACCCCCACGGCTCGCACGCGGCCCTCTGTTCGTGCTCCTTCGCTGGGGCCCGTTCGTGCGTCCATCTGTTGGCCCCGGGGCGACCGAGTGGGCAGATGGTGTTGACCGGTGGGGGGGAGGGGCGTAGAGTGGAGCGAAATGGTTCGAAGTGGAGCGCAGGACGCGGGCTGAGGAGCGTCGTGGACGGGGTCGGGGACTGGAACGGGAGCGGTGGCGGCATTCGTCGGCAGGTACGAGCACTCGCTCGACTCGAAAGGGAGGGTCATCCTCCCTGCGAAGTTCCGCCCCGACTTCGAGCGGGGGGGCTACCTGACGGAGAACCGGGAGGGCTGCCTCGCGCTGTGGACGCCGGGGGAGTTCCAACGGCAGCTCCAGGCCATGCAGGAGCAGGCAGCCGAAGGACGAACGGCGCGCAACCGGGCGCGGCTGTGGGCAGCGAGCTCGCACGAGGTCGAGATCGACAGACAGGGGAGGATGGCCATCCCCTCGCACTTGCGCGATTTCGCTTCTCTGGAGGGAGACGTGCTCGTGCACGGTGCGATCGACCGGGTCGAGCTGTGGAACCCGGCGGTCTGGGAAGAGCGTGTCGCACCAGAGGAGCGATGGTTCCTCGAGGACGAGTAGAAGGAGGACACCCGAGGATCTCGACCTACGCCAGCGGCGCAACCGACGGACGCCGCTGCACCGGCGCACTCCGGACCACGCGCAGCCCCTCGACCGGCATGGTGGAAGACTCCTCCTCCGCCCTCTTCTACCCTGGTCGCCTGGGGACCTGTCCCCAAGGAACCTCGCTCGTCGAGGGGCTGCGGATGGCCCGGACCTTCGCACACGATCCCGTCATGGTCGACCAAGTGGTCACCTTGTTCGGACCCGTGCCCGCCGGCGTGATCGTCGACGGCACCGCAGGCGGGGGTGGCCACGCGGCCGCGCTGCTCGAGGCGCACCCCCACCTGAGGGTCATCGCGCTCGATCGCGACCCCGAAGCGGTGGAAGCAGCGGAAACGAGGCTGGCGAGTTTCGGCTCCCGGGCCGTGGTTCGGCGGTCCACGTTCGACCGAATGGCCGAAGTCGTGGCGGAGGTCGAGGCTGCCTTCGAGGATGCCGCGTCCCCGCCGCCCGTTTCAGGCGTGCTCTTGGACCTCGGCGTCAGCTCTCCCCAACTCGACGTCCCCGAGCGCGGTTTCTCGTACAGGGCGTCCGCTCCGCTCGACATGCGCATGGACACGACGAGAGGCCAGAGCGCGGCGGACCTAGTGAACACGGCGACCGTCGACGAGCTCGCCGCCCTGTTCGTCGAGAGCGGCGAGGGCCGCTTCGCGCGGCGCATCGCGCGGGCGATCGCCGACGCGAGGCCGGTCATGACGACCGATTCGCTCGCCGCGATAGTGGCGCGGTCGGTTCCCGCGCCGGCCCGCCGGCGCGGCCACCCGGCACGCCGGGTCTTCCAGGCGCTGCGCATCGCCGTGAACGACGAGCTCGACCAGCTCGCGCGGGTCTTGCCGGCCGCGTTGGACCTCCTTGTGCCGCGGGGCCGAATGGTCGTGATCTCGTACCACTCCGGCGAGGACCGTCTGGTGAAGGCGGCGTTCGCCGAAGCGGTCGCCGGCGGCTGCACCTGTCCGCCCGGGCTGCCCTGCGTCTGCGGGGCGGCGCCCGAGCACGTCCTCGTGTTCCGAGGGGCGCGGAAGCCGTCGGCGGCCGAAGTCGCACGTAACCACCGTGCCGAGAGCGCGAGGCTGCGCGCGATCGAGCGGCAGACGGCCGCATGAGCACCGCCGCCCACCGGACAAGGTTGACCGCCGCGCGGGTCGCGGCGCAGCCGGCGCGTCACGGTGCCACCGAGCGCCGTCCGCCTCTCGAGGTCGTCGGGCCTCGTGGACGGCGGATCCGACGGCGAAGAGTCGCGCCCGTCCTCTCGGCTGCGGTGGTGAGCTGCAGTCTCCTGCTCGTGGTGATCGGTCACGCCGAGCTCGCACAAGGTCAGGTCCGCCTGGCGCGCGTCCAGGCGGCGATCACATCGGCGCACCTCGTACATCAGCACGAGGTGCTCGCGCTGGCGAGCCTGGAAAACCCCTCGAGGGTCATGCAGGTCGCCGAGGTGACACTCCACATGGTGGCGCCTGGCCAGGTCCAGCAGCTGGCCCACGTTCCCCTCGGCGTGGCGCTTCCGGCGCCGAAATTGCTGCCGGCCCGAAAGGTGGTGCCCGCCACCCCGGTCACCCCTGCGGCGTCGACCTCTTCGACACGAGCCGCGGCGCCGGGCGGGTGAGCCCGACCTCCACGGCGACGCGTCCCGCGCCGCCCCGCCGCCGGCGCGCCCCACTCTCGACGAGCCCCGGCGAGCCGCGGCCGGAGACCCGCGCCCGCCCGCGCCCGGAGCCCCGCGCCCGCCCGCGCCCGGAGCCCAGTGCCCGCCCGCACCCGGAGACCCGCGCC
>DAIRCY010000129.1:0-4699 GCA_036796435.1 Acidimicrobiales bacterium | reverse complement strand
CGAGCAGTTCTGCTCATGGTCCGCATGGAGGATGAAGAGGATGTCGAGCGCGCGTGACAGCGCTGGGTCCGCGTGGTAGTGGGGCTCGGCGACCTTCCACATCATCGAGAGGAAGTTGGAAGCGAAGTCGAGCGAGTTGTCGGGGTAGACGAACGGCATCCCGACGCTGAACCGGTGCGCGGCGGCGGCGAGCGTCGGCATCTTGGCAATCAGCCGGATGATCTGCTTCTGGCGAGAGTCCGGGTCGAAGATGTCCTTCGCGTCGAGGTAGAAGGTCGAGAGCGCCGCGACCGCCGAGACGAGCATCCCCATCGGGTGCGCGTCGTAGTGGAAGCCTTCGAGGAAGCGCTTGCGGACGTTCTCGTGGATGAACGTGTGGTACGTGACGTCGTGGCGCCACTGCTCGAACTGGGCCTCGGTGGGCAGGTCTCCGTGGAGGAGCAGGTACGCCACCTCGAGGTAGGTCGACTCCTCGGCCAGCTGCTCGATCGGGTAGCCCCGGTACCGCAGGATCCCGGCTGTCCCGTCGAGGTAGGTGATCGCGCTCTCCGCAGCTGCGGTCGACATGAACCCGGGGTCGTAGAACCACACACCGGGGAGGATCTTCGACCACTCGGTGGCGCTCACGCCGCCGTTCACGATCGGGATCTCGTAGGTCTCACCGTTCCGGTTGTCGGTGATCGTGATGCTCTCGGTCACGAGCGAACGCCTCCTCAAGGGTCCGGTCATCGCGGTCGGACGCGCGGCCCACGGGCTCCGCGTGGACCGCACCGCACGCGGCGCCCACTCGATCCTACGGGTGGACGGCGCCAGGGTCGACCCCCGGACCGCACACGGACGCGGCCGGCCACCATCTGTTCGCCGCGCCCGGCCTGCCGCCTATCTGCGCCTGTAGGTGTACCGGTCACCGGTCGAGGCGGCCGACGCACCGCCGGGGTTGGTCACCTTGACGACCACGGTCCCGGTCCCGGGCGGGGCGATCGCTGTGATCTGAGTGCTCGAGATCACCTTGAACCGCGCCGGCGTGGTGCCGAAGGTGACAGACCTCACCCATGTGAAGCCCGACCCGAGAATCGTGACGTCGCCGCCCCCCGTCCGCCGCCCCTTGGCAGGAAGCAGCTGCCCCACGGTCGGGGGCGCCGGTGGCGCCACCCGGACGGCGAGGGTGTCGGAGGTGACGGTGCCCGAGGCGTTCGGGAGCGGGGGGTCGACCGTGACCGCCACGGTGTAGCGGTGCCCCGGCACGACCGAGAGACCCGTGAGTGACACGGCAGCCGAGCTGTGAGCTGTGAGGGCGAGCCGACGCGTCTTGGCCTCGGGCGCAAAGACTCCTGCCGAAGGCGCCGAGGGGACCTCGGTGACAGTCGCGCGCACCGCGATCCCCCGTTCCCCGACGTCGCCCGCGTCCGCGACGACGACGGAGATCGCCAGGCGGCCGGTCGGCGGCAGCACGGCGACCCCGCCTGTGGCGCCGTGCGGCCCGGCGGGCACGGGGGCGGGTGTGAGGGCGACGGCGTGGGTGAGGAGCTCCACCCGCCGGACGACCGCCAGCGATGGGGCGGAGACGAGCGCCTCGGCCATGCCGGCGGTGGCGCGCGCCGTCCAGGCGGACCGTCCGATCCAGGTCGATCTCGGGAGCAGCGCCCTGCCCGGCGCGGCGCGCAACGCGCGCCGGGCGCGCGCGTAGCTCCCGTCGCTCTGTGCGAGCAGCTCCCCGACCTTCGTGAGCTCGCCCGCCGCTCCGGCTGCGGTGAGCGGCCGCGGGGCGGTCGCCGCTGACGGATCCGGAGCGCCGGCGGCCGGAAGGGGCACCATGTCCAAGAGCCGGTCGATCACCGACCTCAGCGTCTTCATGGCCGTCGCGCGCGCCGCCATGGCTGCCGCCACGTCGCCCCCCGCCCCGCCGGAGGGAGCGGGCGACGCCGCTGTTGTCGCCTGGCGCGCGACCGCCGCGCTCGAGCGGACCAGTGTGTCGAGCGCGAGCTCGAGGCTTGTCCGGTCCTCCCGCTGCATCGTGCGCAACAAGGAGTGGAACCGTGCCGCGAGCCGGTTCGACTCCGCCACGAACAGCCGCGCCTGTGCGGCGTAGGAGCGGTCCACTGCGCTCTCGTAGCCGACGGATTGGCTCGGCACCCGGAGGAGGCCGCCGATCAGCGCCGCGACGACGAGCACGGCCACCAGCACGCCCGTGACGGCCAGAGCCCCCGAGCGTGAGAAGTGGCGACGGCGACGCCGGCGACGATCGATGGGAGGCACCGGCGCGTGACGCTACCGCTGCCCCTCGGCGCCCGACGGGCACGCCTTGTTTCAGGCGGCGCGTCGGTTCAGGCGTCCGACGTCTGGGTCTCCCGCCGGGCGCCGCTACGGCTCGCTCCCGACGTGAGCAGCACGCTCGCAGTGCTCCGCCACTTGACCGTCGGCTGGATCGCCTGCTGGTCCACCCGGTCGCGGTGTCGCTCCACCACCGAGATGAGCGAGGTGAGCGTGTGCGAGTTGAGCAGGTGCGGGACGAGACCGAGGTCGAGCAGCTTGGTGTGCGCGGCGCGGTAGTAGTGCTCCTGTTTCTCCACCCGCGGGTCGTCGAGGTGGACGATCTCGGCCTTGCCCGGGTAGGCGTCGGCGACCATCTCGGCGAGCTGCATCACCGAGAACGACTCCGTGAACTGGTTGAAGACCCGGTACTCGCCTGGCTCGGGGGCGTTCAGGCACGCGAGCTCGACGCAGGCGAGCGTGTCGCGGATGTCGAGCATCCCCCTCGTCTGGCCGCCCTTGCCGTAGACGGTCAACGGGTGCCCGACGACGGCCTGGACGCAGAACCGGTTGAGGACGGTGCCGAAGACGCCGTCGTAGTCGAAGCGGGTGGCGAGGTCCGGGTGCAGGACCGTCTCAGGGGTCTCCTGGCCGTAGACGATGCCCTGGTTCAGGTCCGTCGAACGGAGTCCCCAGATTCTGCAGGCAAAGTGAATGTTGTGGCTGTCGTGCACCTTGGAGAGGTGGTAGAAGGAGCCCGGCTGCTTCGGGTACGGCAGCACGTCGGTCCTTCCGCGGTGCGTGATCTCGATGAAGCCCTCTTCGATGTCGATGTTGGGAGTGCCGTACTCGCCCATGGTGCCGAGCTTCACGAGGTGGATCGAGGGGTCCACGTCGGCGATCGCGTAGAGCAGGTTCAACGTGCCGACGACGTTGTTCACCTGGGTGTAGACCGCGTGGTTCTGGTCGATCATCGAGTACGGCGCGGAGCGCTGCTCGGCGAAGTGCACGACGGCGTCGGGGGCGAACTCCTTGATCGTCCGGTGGACGAAGGGGGCGTCGGTGAGGTCGCCGACGTACGGGGCGATCGTGAGGCCCGACACCTCCTCCCACACCTGGACCCTGCGCTGAAGGTGCTTGATGGGGACGAGGCTGTCGACCCCCATCTCGAAGTCGTACTGCCGCCGTGCAAAGTTGTCGACGACCCCCACGTCATGACCGCGGCCAGACAGGTGCAGAGCGACGGGCCAGCCGAGGTAGCCATCGCCGCCAAGTACCAGGATCCTCACGGATCGTCTCCTCTCGTCCGTTTGGGGACGCCGCCTGCCACCGGACGCGCCGGAGCGCCCCGGAGCGGGGGCGGCAATAGTTTCGCAACATCACTCTGACGTGTGACCCTGAGAATGAGCTGAGAAACGGGGCAAAACTCCCTTACGACTTCCGTCTTCTCAGCTGGTCACCGCCGTGTAGACCTCGCTGATGGCCTGGTCGAGGTCGTCCACCTCCCGGGCGACCGCTTCCCCGCCCCGGAGGAAGAGGAAGGTGCACCGCCGCACGGGACGTCCCGTCGCCGCCCGGACCGCAGCCGCGTAGGCGGCGCCCTGCAGCCGGTAGACGGAGGCGATCCGGTCGACCTCGGCGTCGCTCGGCACCTGGTCGGTCTTGTAGTCGACCACCTCGAGCCCGGCCGGGCCCTCGAAGAGGAGGTCGACGAACCCCTCGAGGACGCCCCCGCCGAAGGGAGTCCCGACGTAGAGCTCTCGCCAGAAGCGACCGGCGGCTGCGGCCCGAACGACGTCGCTCCGAAGCGCCGCTCGCGCGAGCGCCGCGACCTCGTGCCGTCGTGACGGCACGCCTTCCCTCGCCGCGTGCAGCTGCGCCATCGAGTCCACGCCCTCGCCCGTGCGGAGGTCGACCGTCTGGAGGACTGCGTGGACCGCGCGGCCGATCGACGTGCCGGCTCTGCCGCGACGCCACAGTGCACGGGCGTCCGCGACGGGCCCCGCGTCTTCGCCGGCACCCGTGTCGACTGTCCCTGCGAGGTCGTCGGGCTCTTCGTCGGCCATGCGCGCCGCGGCGAGCTTCGCCACGGCGCTCGCAGACACGACCGCTGGGCGCGCCGCGAGGCGCCGCTCGCGGTCCGCTCGCCACCGCTCGAGCTCCGCGGCGTCGCCGGCAGAAGCGGCGTCCGCTGCGGCGTCCGCTGCCGCAGCGGCGCGCGAGCGCCGCGAAGACGAAGCCTGACCCTGCGCCGGCGTCTGCGGTTCTTCGGCGGGGCGTCCTCCCATGTCGCCCCACAACTCGCTGAGGCCATCCAAGCTGGCCTCGAGCACCTCGGCGACCGTTGTGCGGACCCGTTGCGGACGATGCACGCTCACGACGAGGTGGTTCTGTGCCCGGGTGAGCGCGACGTACAGGAGCCGCAGCCGCTCCCGTTCGAAGACCCGCT
>DAIRCY010000128.1:0-4820 GCA_036796435.1 Acidimicrobiales bacterium | reverse complement strand
CGTCGCGGGTGATCGACGGGTTCTCGCTCTTGCGGGCGATCTTGTCGATCTCGTCGATGTAGATGATGCCGGTCTCGGCCTTCTTGACGTCGTAGTCGGCCGCCTGGATCAGCTTTAGCAGGATGTTCTCGACGTCCTCGCCGACGTAGCCGGCCTCGGTCAACGCCGTCGCGTCGGCGATCGCGAACGGCACGTTCAGCATGCGCGCAAGCGTCTGGGCCAGGAATGTCTTGCCGCATCCGGTCGGCCCGAGCAGGAGGATGTTTGATTTCTGCAGCTCGACGTCGGCGTCGGCGTACCCGCCGGACTGAATCCGCTTGTAGTGGTTGTAGACGGCCACCGACAGGATCTTCTTGGCCCGTTCCTGTCCGATGACGTAGTCATTGAGGAACGTGAAGATCTCTGCGGGCTTGGGGAGCTCGTCGAAGCGGACCTCGGTGCTCTCGGAGAGCTCCTCTTCGATGATGTCGTTGCACAGGTCTATGCACTCGTCGCAGATGTAGACGCCGGGACCCGCTATCAGCTTCTTCACCTGCTTCTGCGACTTGCCGCAGAAGGAGCACTTGACCAGGTCGCTCGATTCGCCGAACTTCGCCATTCCTACACCCGCCTCCCCCGGATCATCCTTACGCCACGCCCGCTGCTTGCGGGACCAGCGCCAGCTCTCGTGTGGTGATCACCTCGTCGATGATGCCGTATTCCTTGGCCTCATCGGCGCTCATGATGAAGTCCCGGTCGGTGTCCCGGGCGACCTTCTCCACTGCCTGCCCGGAGTCGGTGGCCAGCATCTGGTTGAGCAGGTCACGCATCCGGAGAATCTCCTTCGCCTGGATCTCGATGTCCGCCGCCTGCCCCGCCGCGCCTCCGTAGGGCTGGTGAATGAGGATCCGTGCGTGGGGCAGCGCGTAGCGCTTCCCCGGGGTGCCCCCTGCCAGGATCACGGCGGCGGCAGATGCGGCCTGCCCGTAGCAGAAGGTCGAGATGTCGTTTTTCACGAACTTCATCGTGTCGTAGATGGCGAACAGCGCCGTGATGTCACCGCCCGGACTGTTGATGTAGAGGCTGATCTCCTTGTCCGGGTTCTTGTACTCGAGGTAGAGCATCTGTGCGCAGACCGCGTTGGCGACGTAATCGTCGATGGGCGTGCCCATGAAGACGATGTTCTCCTCGAGCATGCGCGAGAAGAGGTCGTAGCTCTTCTCGCCGCGGTTCGTCTGCTCGAAGACCCCCGGGATGTGGTACTGGGCGACGGGCTGGATCACTGCTCTGCGGTCTCCGCTTCGTGCTCTTCGGGATTGTCCCGGGCTGTGGGTTCGTCCTGTGGGGTCTGGTCTTCTTCTGATGCGGGTTCCAGGAGCGCCCTGTCGATGGGACGCCCCTCGGGGTCCACGATCTCGACCCGTTCGAGCAGCCATTCCAGGGCCCTCGTCTTCTTCCAGTCCGAGCGTACCGCGGGCATCTGGTCCGCGCGGTCGAGGTTTCGCCTCAATTCCGAGGGTTTCACGCGGTACGCCTCGGCGAGCCGCTCCAGCTCGGCCTCAATGTCCTCCTCGGAGGGCTCTATCTTCTCGGCCTCGGCGACCGCTCGGAGCGCGAGATCCGCCTTCACGGCTGCTGCCGCACCCTCCCTCATGGACTCGACCACCTGCTCAGGGGTCTGTCCGGTCGCCTCGAGGTACTCACCGACCGTGGCGTTCTGGGCCTGGAGCCGGTGCTCGAGGTCGTGAACCCGGCGCTGGATCTCCGCGTCCACGAGCGGTGCGGGCGGGTCGAGGTCAACCAGCTCGACCAGGGCGTCGATGGTCGAGTTGCGCAATGCGATGGTGGACTGCACCTTCTTGACCAGCCCTATCCGCTTCGCGATGTCGGCCCGCAACTCGTCGACGGTTTCGAACTCTGATGCTTCCGACGCCCACTCGTCGGTCACCTCGGGCAGGACCTTCTCCTTCACGTCCTTCACGAGAACCCTGAACTCGACCTTGCCGCCCGGAAGATCGGCTTCGAACGACAGGATGTCACCCACCTTCGCACCCTGGAGCTGGTCGTCCAGCTCGGGAAGGACCGACCCGCTGCCGAGCTCGTACAGGAAGTCGTCGGTCGTGAGGCCGGCGACCTCCTCGCCGTCGCGCGATCCCTTGAGGTCGATCGTGAGGTGGTCCCCGTCTCGGGCGGGCCTGCCTGCCTCCCTCAGCTCGCCGAAGTTCGAGCGGAGCCGGTCAATCTGCGCGTCCACCTCCTCGTCGGTGACCGCAGGGCTGGGAATCTCGACGCGCAGGCCCTGGTAGCCCGCGAGGGTGAGCTGCGGTCTCACCTCCACGACGGCGTCGAATGCCACGGCCCCCGAGTCCTCCCCGGCGGTGATGTCGATCTCGGGGGGGGCGATGGCGTCGACGTCGTGGTCCCTGAGGGCCTGGCTGTAGTAGCCCGGCAGCGCTTCCCTCAGCGCCTCCGCCCGGCCGGCCTCCTTGCCGAGCCGCGCCTCGAGGATCCGCCTGGGTGCTTTGCCCGGCCTGAAGCCGGGGACCCGGACTTCCCTCGCGATCTTGCGGAACGCCGCGTCGATCGCTTTCTCGAACTCGTCCTCTTCGACCTCGATCGAGAGCTTGACCTTGTTGCCCTCGAGGGGCTCGACGACGGCTTTCATATAGGGCTCCGAGTCTAGGTGCGAAGGGTGCGGACGCGGGCCAAGGTAGGTTGGCGGCGTCCTTTCGGGGAGTAGCGCAGCTTGGTTAGCGCGCCTGCTTTGGGAGCAGGAGGCCGCGGGTTCGAATCCCGCCTCCCCGACGGCGGCCCCATGCCGGGCCGGTTAGGATCCTGGGCCGTCGCGGGCGTAGCTCAACGGTAGAGCTCCAGCCTTCCAAGCTGGTTACGCGGGTTCGACTCCCGTCGCCCGCTCCAGGTCCCTTCGCCGGAACCCCCGGAGAGGCGGCGCCGGCCGTAGCGAACCGGGTGACCACGACGCCGGCGCCCGCAGGAGCGGCAAGACTCTGGGGGTGCCCGAAAGCCCGAAGACCCCGCCGCCTCCCCGCGATCGACCAGTGCAGCGCAACCCGACGACCTGGGCCGGGGTCGCGTTCGGGCTGATCCTCCTGACCGTACTGCTGGTGTTCATCCTGCAGAACCTGCAGGAGGTGAAGGTCAGCTTCTTCTGGGTGAACTGGCGGGCGCCCCTGGCAGTCGACCTGCTCTTCGCCACGGTGCTGGGGGGTCTGGTCGTGTTCGTCGCCGGATCGGTGAGGATCCTGCAGCTGAGGAAGGTCGCCCGCAGACGCGCCGAGCACGCCGGAGGAGAGCACCCGGGTGGCGGCGCCGAGGGTCGCGAGGAGAAGAGCTGACCCTCAGGGTCGCTTCAGGCGCAGCAGCACCACCGCATCGGGCATCACCACGACCGACTGCCCGTCGCGGGCCTCCTGCCCCGTGGAGGAGGCGACCACGTCGAAATCCGCATCGAAGTCGAACTTGCGCGGCTCGCCGGACAGGTTGACCGCCACGCGGAAGCGCCCACGGGCGACCACGAGCGTCTGCGCCTCCTCGTCCACGTCCACGCCGCATCTGTCGAGCCGTGGGTCGCTCAACTCGGCGTGGCGATGACGGAGAGCGATCAGCTCGCGGTACCACTGCAGCAGGTCGCGTTGGGTCGCGGTCTCCCGCTCGCTCCAGTCCAGTTTGGACCGCTCGAACGTCGCTGGCGCCTGAGGGTCCGGGATGCCCTCGGGATCGCCGGACCAGTAAGGGAACTCCCGCCGCCTTCCGTCGGTGACCGCCCGCGCCAGCTCGGGGTCGGGGTGGTCCGTGAAGTACAGGAACGGCGACGTCGAGCCCCACTCCTCGCCCTGGAAGAGCATCGGCGTGAAAGGCCCCGTCAGCAGGAGCGCCGCGGCCACGCGAAGCCTCCCCTCGCTGGTCAGCGCCGGCATCCGCTCGCCGACCGCGCGGTTCCCCACCTGGTCGTGGTTCTGGGTGAACACGACGAAGCGGTGGCCCGCCAGCCCGGCCGGCGACCTGCCGTGGCGCCTGCGGCGGTGCGCGGACCAGGTGCCGTCGTAGACCCACGCCTGGCGCAGCGCCTTCGCGACGTGACCCAAGGAGCCGAAGTCCTCGTAGTAGCCGGACGTGTCGCCCGTGAGCGCCGCGTGCAGGGCGTGGTGCCACTCGTCGGCCCAGGCCGCGTCCATGCCGTATCCGCCTCCCTCGCGCGAGCGGACGAAGCGGGGGTCGTTCAGGTCCGTTTCCGCGACCAGGGTCAACGGGCGGCGTAGGTGGGAGCGGAGGGCGTCGACTTCCTCCGCGAGCTGCTCGAGGATGTGAACGGCCGAGTCGTCGATGATGGCGTGCACCGCGTCCAGCCGGAGTCCGTCGACGTGGTAGTCGCGTAGCCAGGAGAGCGCGTTGTCGACGACGAAGCGTCGCACCTCCTCGCTGCCGGGGCCGTCGAAGTTGACTGCAGCCCCCCAGTTCGTCTGGTGGCGATCCGAGAAGTACGGCCCGAACCTCGGCAGGTAGTTCCCTGAGGGGCCGACGTGGTTGTAGACGACGTCGACGACGACGCCTATGCCGTGGGAGTGGCACGCGTCGACGAACCGCTTCAGGCCGTCGGGTCCCCCGTAGGCGTGGTGGGGGGCGTAGAGGTCGACCCCGTCGTAGCCCCACCCGCGCTCGCCGGGGAACTCCGCGATGGGCATCAGCTCGACTGCGTCCACGCCGAGCTCGACCAGCAGGGGGAGCTTCTCGGCCGCCGAGTCGAACGTTCCTCTGGGCGTGAACGTCCCGACGTGCATCTCGTAAAGGACGGCGCCCTGCAGGATCACGCCCCGCCAACG
>DAIRCY010000127.1:0-5325 GCA_036796435.1 Acidimicrobiales bacterium | reverse complement strand
CCGCCCACAGGGCGGTCATCTCCTCGACGATCCCGCCGGCCCGCGCGGGGTCCCGTGAGCCGATGCCCACGGACATCCCGGCGAGGGCGAGCCGCAGCCCGAGCCCGCGGCCGGCCGGCCCCGTTCCTCCGATGATCCCGACGTCCACGCGCTCACCCCTCCAGGGTCCGAGGCAACCTAACCGGCGACGTCGAGACTACGGCCGACGGATGGGACGAGCCCACTCCGTCGGGCCTCACGCGGGGCGGTAGCCTCGCCGCCCGTGGGCATCCTCGAAGGGAAACGTATTCTCGTCACCGGCGTCCTCACCGACGACTCGCTCGCCTTCGCTGCGGCGCACGCCGCGATGAGCGAGGGCGCGCAGATCGTGCTGCAGGGGTTCGGGCGTGGCCTGTCGCTCACCCGGCGCACCGCGCGGAAGCTTCCCGTCGAGCCCGACGTGCTCGAGATCGACGTCACCAAGCCCGAACAGCTGACCGCGGCGGCGGCCGAGCTCTCGGCACGTTGGGGACGGCTGGACGGACTTCTCCACTCCATCGGCTACGCGCCGCCGAACTGCCTCGGGTCGGGGATGTTCGCTGCGGACTGGGACGACGTCTCGGTCGCTCTCAACGTGTCGGCGTACTCGCTCAAGGCCCTCGTCGGGGCCTTCCTCCCGCTGCTCGAGGCCTCGGGGGCGGACGGTGGCGCGTCGGTCGTCTCCCTCGACTTCGACGCGACCGTCGCGTGGCCCGCCTACGACTGGATGGGGGTGGCGAAGGCTGCCCTCGAGTCGCTGACCCGCTACCTCGCCAAGGAGCTCGGCCCGAAGGGGATCCGGGTGAACCTGATCGCCGCAGGCCCCGTGAGGACGATGGCGGCGAAGTCGATCCCGGGCTTCTCGACGTTCGAGGACTCCTGGGGAAACCGGGCTCCGCTCGGATGGGACGTGCGCGACCCGACCCCGGTCGGCAAGGCGTGCGTCGCGCTGCTGTCTGACTGGCTGCCGATGACGACCGGCGAGATGCTGCACGTCGACGGCGGCGCACACGCCGTCGGCGCCTGAGGACCCGTCAGCGGCTCGGCGGCGAAGGCCTTGGCCCCGGGTCTCGCTCCGGTGCAGGCTGCCCCGATGCGACACCTGTCCTCGGAGTCGCGCCGACGAGGGCGCGGGCGAGCACCTCGGCATCCGACGCGGCCCGGTCCGCATACGGCTCCGCGTCGAGGCCGGCGTAGCGGACCCCTTCGTACGCGGCGGTGAGCGAGCGAAGCTCCGGCGTGCCCAGCCGTTCGAGCTCGGGCAGCGAGGTGAGCCGCCGGGCGAGCTCTCGCGGCGTCTCCGACGACGTTCGTCCGCGTTGAGCCGAGCTCGCCGCGCTGAGGAGCCGACGATACGCCGAGCGGACCGGGTCGGCGTGCCCGTGTGCCTGCGGCGCCGTGCCCGGCGGCACGGTCGCATCCGCTCGGCGCGTGCGCCGGAGCAGCCCGACCAGCCATGTCGAGAGTCCGAGGAGCGCACGCCTGACCTGGTCGCCGAGATGGCCCCAGGAGAAGACCGACTCCCGCTCCTCGTCGACCTCCACCTCGCGGCGGCGACGCAACCGGCGCGCCCACCGCACGGACGCTCGCACACCGAGCGCGAGCAGCCCGAGGAGGAGCAGGCACAGAAGGCAGAGGAGGGCGATGCCGAGCGCGCTCGGGTGGGAGGACGCGAGCGGCGCGTGGCGGTGGCCGAGCCGTGTCTTTGGCAATGTCAGCTTGAGGGCCTTCCCGCGTGGTGGCGAGATCTGGGGAAGGTGGCTGAAGACCCAGTCCCCGGCCGCGCTCAGCCCGGAGCCGATCAGGCGCCCCACCCGGGCCGCTGCGGGCCCGACGACCGTCGCGGCGCCGCCGACGGCGAGTGCCACCACTGCGACCACGGCGAGCGGAAGGGTCAACACCGCCAGCCATGCGCCGCTCGGGGCGGTTCCCGACGTTCGCAGGGCCCGTCGTTCGACACCCCGTTCGTGCGCCCACGCAGCTGCGGTGCCGCCGACGGGGAAGTACACGAAGAGCAACCAACCGGCGTCCCCCGTGGCACGGCGGAAGCCGGTCGAGCTCGCGCCGATCTGGTGGGCGAAGACGAAGAGGAAGACAAGAGCGCCGAGAAGGAGGGACGTCGCCGACTGGCGCAGGGAGGGCGGGGCCAAGGCGGCCCAGCTCCCCCGCGCCCAGCCGAGGATCGCGATCCCCCACCCCCACCGCGCGGCCCGGCTCGCCAACAGGTGGTGCGCAGGGAGGGTCCAGGGATGGAACGCGACCGCCCAGGTGGTCCCGGACGAACTGGAGGATGCGACGAGGCCCGCGCTCAGCGCGACCCCGAGCACCACCGCCGCCGCCACTGCCAGTCGGCGAGCCCACCGGCGCGGCCCTGACCGATCTGCACCCGGTCGCCCTCGACCGAGGGAGACGATCACGAGCGCGGCGAGCGCGGGGAGCGCGAACGCGAGATACGGGAGGTCGAGCTTGGGTCGGTGGGGGCCTGCCGTCCCGTTGGCGAGCGCGCCGACGACGAGCGTCCCCCACGCGGCCTCCGAGAGCAGGAGCAGGGCCGCCGGCCCGACGCCCCCGAGGCGCGGCGAGCTACCCGGTGAGCTCGAGGACGTCACGGTCTTTCCAACCCGAGTCGTAGGGGACCTCCCAGAGGGCGTCGACCGCGCCGGGGTCGGGCGAGTGGCCCTTGTCGCTCGACACCCAGATCGCGCTCACCGCCGCGCGGCGTCGCAGGTCGGCGACGGCGGCCACGGTGTCACCGGAGAAATCGGACGCGACGATGAGGGCGCTCGTGCCGGCACCGAGTCGGGGCGCCTGTTCCAGGAGGACCCGCTCGAGCGGCACCGCGGACACGGTCGTCACCCTGGCGAGGGCCTCGAGCATCGTGGGCAGCGAGCTCCCTCCTCCTGAGGTCGGCACCCCCACGAGCCGCCCGCGTGAGGTGCCGTTGACGAAGATCCCCGTCGGAACGCCGGCGCCGACGAGATGCGACAAGACGCTGGCTGCGACCGAGACGACGAGCTCGGTGATGTCGGGGGCGACGTTCACCGTCGCGCGCGCGGGGGGAAGGAGGTCGACGAACATCGCAACCCCGAGCGTCGTCGCCGGCTCGTGCACCCGCACGAGAAGCGATCCTTGACGCGCGCTCGCTCGCCAGTCCACGTGGCGGACGGGGTCGCCTGGCTGGTAGACGCGGACACCGGCGACGCGCGTCGGGTCGAGCGCGAGGCTGCGACGGACCCGCCTCTCCGCGATCGGTACCCGCGCGGCGAGGAGCGCGGTGGCGAGCGGCACCACCTTGGGATAGACGAGGAGCGTCGTCTCGTTGCGGACCTCCCGGGTCTGCTGGCGCGTGCCGAGCGGCGTCCCCGACGACAGCTCCGCGGGTCCGAAGAGGTGCTCACCGCGTCGGTCGCAGCTGACGGTGAGGCGCCGGCGCACCCTTTGGTACGGAAGCATCGACACCACGATCTGGAGCTCTGTGCGCCACCCGGCGGGGACGACCGTGCCGCCCCGGATCGTCAAGGCCGCCGGCACCTGTTCGCGGACGTGGACCCACGTGAGGGGGACGCACTTGTCGTTCACGAGCTCGATGTCCAGCGTCACCTCTTCGCCGAAGGTCGCCCGCTTCCTCGACATCGTGCGCGTGTAGTCGACACCGGCGAGCGAGCCGCGGCCCCACATCCACAAGAGGACGGAGGTGAGGACGACCAGGACGCCGGCCGCCGCGAGGTACCTGCCGTGGACGACCCAGCCGACGATCGCCAATGCGGCGCCGGCCGCCGCGACCCGCCACTCGCCGTCGATCCGGCCGATGCGGCCGACACGACCGCGTGCTCCGCCCACGCCCACTCCCCGATCCGGCGCCTAGAGCGCGATCTCGTCCTCGACGGGGACCGGCGCAGCGGCGACCACGTCGGCGACGATGCGCTCGGGGGTCTCGCCGCGAAGGCGCGCGTCGGCACGAAGGAGGAGCCGGTGTGCGAGGACCGAGGAGGCCAGCAGCTTCACATCGTCGGGAATGACGAAAGATCGTCCGTCGAGGAGCGCGCTCGCCTGCGCGGCGCGGTAGAGCGCGAGCGCCGCCCGCGGGCTCGCACCGAGAGCCAGCCGGTCGTCCCTCCGCGTGGCGCGGACCACGTCGAGGAGATACGCGCGTACCGCGTCCCCGACGACGACGTCACCGCGGCGCGCCTGCAGTGCCACGATCTCGCCGGGCGAGGTCACCGCGGAAAGCCGGCTCGCAGGGTCGTCGTGGCCGAACCGGCGCAGCATCTCGTCCTCTTCGTCGGCGCTCGGATAGCCGGGCGCGACCCGGACGAGAAACCGGTCGAGCTGTGCCTCGGGGAGCGCGAACGTCCCCTCGAGCTCGATCGGGTTCTGCGTGGCCAGCACCAAGAACGGGGCGGGCAGCGGCAGGGTCTTCCCGTCGACGGTCACCTGGCGCTCCTCCATCGCTTCGAGCAGGGCGGACTGGGTCCGCGGCGTCGCCCGGTTGATCTCGTCGGCGAGCAGGACCGGCGTGAAGATCGGCCCGGGCCTGAACTCGAATTGGGCCGTCCGCTGGTCGAAGATGCTCGAACCGGTGACGTCGGACGGCAGGACGTCCGGGGTGAACTGCACTCGCCGAAAGCCGCAGCCCATGGCGGTGGCGAGCGATCGTGCGAGCAAGGTCTTCCCGACACCCGGCACGTCTTCGACGAGGACGTGGCCGCGACAGAGGAGCGCGACGAGCAGGAGGTCGACGACGTCGTCCTTCCCGACGACCACGGTGGCGACGGCAGCACGGAGGCGCGCCAGCGGTTCGGGGGTCCCCGTCGAGTGCACGACACCTGACGCTACCGCGCCGCCTGCGGTACCATCTGCTCGACACAGGGCAGCGGACCCAGGAAGCCGGTGCAAGTCCGGCACGGTGCCGCCACTGTGATCGGGGAGCGACCCTCGCCACAGACCACGGCTCGAAAGGGCTGGAAGGTCGAGGGGAGCGATGATCCGGAGTCAGGATACTGACCGCTGCCCTCCCGACAAAAGGGGCGAGAGCACCCCGGAGGAGCGAGTGGCATGGTCCGCGGTTCGAACTACAAACCTTCCGTCGGCGCGCGCGTGCGCGTCCCAGCGCTCGCCGCACTGTTGTGCTTCGGCGGCGTGCTCGCCGCTGCCTGCGGCAACAGTCCGGCGAGCACCGCGGCAGGCGGCGGCACGAATTCGTCCGCCGCGAGCTCGGGCTCGTGCACGGGAGTCGCCGGTGCACACCACGCGCGCCTCGTCGTGGAGCTGTCGCCGGACGAGGCCGCCGCGCTCTCGGAGGCGCTG
>DAIRCY010000126.1:0-5334 GCA_036796435.1 Acidimicrobiales bacterium | reverse complement strand
CCCCCCCTGCCCCGCGGCCCCCGGGAGCCCCCCGCGGCGCCCGCACCCGGGGCCGATGCGGGCATTCCGAAGGAGCAGTGGACGATGGCGCCGCTCGCCCTGCTCGGGCGGCCTCAGTGGTCGCTCGCTCGCAAGATCGCGATGCTGTCGATGCGCGCCTACCTCGTCGTCTCCGTGGTCCTCCTCGTCGTCAAGGCGGCCCAGCTCGGCGGCGCGTGAGCCGCCGCGGGCACAGGCCGGCCGAACCGTGTCACGATCCCGGCATGACCGACCGTCCCCCGCTCCCCCCGTTCACTCGCGAGGCCGCCGCCCAGAAGGTCCAGGCCGCCGAGGATGCCTGGAACACCCGTGATCCCGAGCGGGTGGCCCTCGCCTATACCGAGAATTCGGTGTGGCGCAACCGCGACACCTTCCTCTCCGGGCGTGCCGAGATCGTCGCGTTCCTCACCGCCAAGTGGGAGCGAGAGCTCGAGTATGCGCTGCGCAAGTCGCTGTGGGCCCACACCGAGGACCGCATCGCGGTGCGCTTCCAGTACGAGTGCCGTGACCGCGACGGGCAATGGTGGCGCTCCTATGGCAACGAGCTGTGGGAGTTCGACGGCCACGGGCTGATGCGCCGGCGCGAGGCCTCGATCAACGACGTCCGGATCGAGGAGTCCGACCGGCGGATCTTCGGGCCGCGCCCGGAGACCGAGCGCGGGGCGGAGCTCCCGCTGCGCTGAGCATCCCCCCGTACGATGGGGGCATGGAGCAGCGGATCGTCTACCTCTCACGGCTGCGACGCCTGCCGCTGCTCGGGCCCGACGGAGTGGACGTCGGCCGCATCGACGACGCCGTCGTCGATCTCGGCTCCAAGCCGCCGCGGGTGAACGGGCTCGTGATCGCCGCCCAGCGGCGCAAGGTGTTCATCGCCATCACCCGGGTCGGCGAGATCGCGGTCGAGGGAGCGCGGCTGCGCCGTGGCTCCATCAACCTGCGTCACTTCGAGCTGCGCCCGGGGGAGCGGCTGCTTCAGGGCGAGGTCGTCGACCGCCGGCTCAAGGGCGAACGGGTCGTCGACGTCGGGCTCACCCCGACGCCGGAGGAAGGCGGGTGGGAGGTGGCGACGATCGCGCTCTCGCCCCGCCGCGTGCCCGGCCTCGGCCCCCGGGGGATTCCGGGCCTGCGACGCGACCTGGACATCCTGGACTGGTCGGAGGCCGGGGAGCTGTTCGCCTCCGAGCGGCCGGTCGATCGCGAGGCGGCCGAGCTGGACCGCCTGCACCCTGCTGAGATGGCCGCCGCGATCCGCAAGCTGCCGCTCACGCGGCGCAGGCTGCTCGCCTCCGAGCTGGAGGACGAGCGCTTCGCCGACCTGCTCGAGGAGCTCTCCGAAACCGATCAGATCCGGCTCATCGAGGGCATGGATCCGGAGCGGCTGGCGGGGATCCTGGACGAGATGGAGGCCGATGACGCAGCCGACCTGATCGGGGAGCTGCCCGAGGGACGGCGCAACGAACTGCTCACGGCGATGGATCCCGAGGAGGCCAAGCCGGTGCGCCGCCTCCTCAGCTACCAGCCCGACACCGCCGGTGGCGTCATGACCCCGGAGCCGCTCATCCTCGCGCCGAGCGCGACCGTGGCCGAGGCGCTCGCGCGCGTGCGAGAGCGCGACGTTCCGGTGCCGCTCGCCTCCGCGGTGTTCGTCTGCCGCCCGCCCCTGGAGACGCCGACGGGCCGGTATCTGGGCTACGTGGGGTTCCAACGACTCCTGCGCGAGGCGCCCTCCAAGCCTCTCGGACGCTGTCTCGACGAGGATGTCGAGCCCGTGATCGAGTCGGCCTCCGACCGTGAGGTGGCGGCGCAGCTCGCCGCGTACGACGTCGTTTCGCTGGCCGTCGTGGACGACGGCGGGCGCCTCGTCGGCGCGGTCACGATCGACGACGTCCTGGACCGGGTCCTCCCGAGCAACTGGCGCGGCGCGATCACCCACGAAGACGTGAGCGTCCGCTGATGGCCCGGTCGGACAATCTCTCGGCACCGCGCGGCACCGGCAGCACCCATCTCTACGACCCGGAGGCGTTCGGCAACACCGCCGAGCGGCTGGCCCGCTTCTTCGGGACGCCGCGCTACCTCGTCATCCAGACGGTGCTCGTGGCGGTCTTGATCGCCATCAACGGCGTGTGGGTGGCGGCCCGGTTCGACCCGTACCCGTTCATCCTGCTCAATCTGATGTTCTCCACCCAGGCCGCCTACGCCGCGCCGCTCATCCTGCTGGCCCAGAACCGCCAGGCCGACCGCGACAAGGCCGAGGTGGAGCGCGACCGCGAGGTCAACGCGCGCTCGCTCGCCGAGACGGAATACCTCGCCCGGGAGATCGCCTCGGTCCGCCTCGCGCTCGAGCAGAAGGCCGATCGCGAGGACGTGATCGAGCCGCTCGCTCGGCTCACCGCGATGCTCGAGCGGATCGAGCAACGCCAGGAGAACGCCGCCGCGGCCGAGGACTGACCCCGGCCGCGGCCATCGCGGTCAGGCGGCGACGGGCGAGCGCACCGCCTGCTCGATCCGCTCGCCGATGTTCTGGTCGATGTTCTTCCAGTACTGGAAGGCACGCTCGAGCACCTTGTCCGAGACGCCGTCGGACAGGTGGCCGGCGACGTTGGAGACCAGGCGGTCCCGCGCGGCGTCGTCCATCACCTCGCGGACGAGCCGGCCGGGCTGGCTCCAGTCGTCGTCCTCGGCGTGGGACCGGTAGCCCTCGCGCACCATCTCGCCGCTGACGGACCACAGGCCCGCCTGGTCGGTCGCCGACGGATCGGCCTTCGGCCCGCCGTACGAGTTCGGCGCGTACACCGGATCCTGCACGTTGGCCGTGCGCATCGCGCCGTCCTTGCTGTAGGAGTGCACGGGCACGATCGGCGTGTTGACGGGGATCTGGTGGTAGTTGACGCCGAGCCGCGCCCGGTGGGCATCGGAGTAGGAGAAGCCGCGCGCGAGCAGCATCCGGTCGGGACTGAGGCCGATCCCCGGAACCAGGTTGTTGGGCTCGAAAGCCGCCTGCTCCATCTCGGTGTGGAAGTCGGTCAGGTTGCGATTGAGCGTCATCGTCCCGACCTTGATCAGCGGATAGTCCGCATGCGGGATCACCTTCGTCAGATCGAACGGGTTGATCCGGTAGTCCCACGCCTCATCGAACGGCATCACCTGGACGTGGAGCGTCCACGTCGGGTGGTTGCCGTCGCGAATCGCCTCGAACAGGTCCTTGCGGTGGTAGTCGGGGCTGGAGCCGGCGAGCTCGTCCGCCTCCTCCTGCGTGAGGCATTCGATCCCCTGGTCGGTCTTGAAGTGGTACTTGACCCAGAACTTGTCGCCGGCCGCGTTGACCCACATGTACGTATGGCTGGAATAGCCGTTCATGTGACGCCACGTCCTCGGAATGCCGCGGTCGCCCATCAGCCACGCCACCTGGTGGGCGGACTCGGGCGAGAGCGTCCAGAAGTCCCACTGCATGTCGTGGTCACGCAGGCCGTTGTCGGCCCGGCGCTTCTGAGAGCGGATGAAGTGCTGAAACTTCATCGGGTCCTTGACGAAGAACACCGGGGTGTTGTTGCCGACCATGTCGTAGTTGCCCTCGGACGTGTAGAACTTCAGCGCGAAACCACGTGGGTCACGCCACGTATCGGGGCTGCCGCTCTCCCCCGCGACAGTGGAGAACCGCGCGAGCATGTCCGTTTTCACGCCGGGCTGGAAGAGCGCGGCCCGGGTGTACCGGCTCACGTCCTCGGTCGTCTCGAACGTGCCGAACGCGCCGCTGCCCTTCGCATGGGGCTGGCGCTCGGGGATCCGCTCGCGGTTGAAGTTCGCCATCTGCTCGATCAGGTACTGGTCCTGGAGCAGGATCGGCCCCTCGGGCCCGACCGTCAGCGAGTGCTCGTCGCTGGCGACCGGAATGCCGGAGTCATTGGTCGTGCGGGGTGCGTCGGTCATGGGCGAGGCGCTCCTTCGTCGGCGGTGCTCGGCGGTCCACGCGAGGGATCCCGGGCAGGGCTCCCTCGGGTAGGGACGTACCCGGGCTGGGTGGGCCTCAACACGTTCCGCGGGGCCATCACAGACTGCTCACATCGACCGGGGCGTTCCGGGGTAGCCTGGCGGCGTGCTCGGCCTCCCGGACGACATCACCGCGCTGCTGTTCGACCTCGACGGGGTCCTCACCCCGACGGCGAAGCTCCCCTTCAAGGCGTGGCAGAAGACGTTCGACGAGTTCCTGCGCGAGCGCGACGGCGATTCCTTCCGCGAGTTCACCCAGGAGGACTACAACAACTACGTCGACGGCATGTCCCGCTTCGACGGCGTGCGCACGTTCCTGCAGTCGCGTGACATCACGCTCCCGGACGGCGCCGAGGACGACGCGACCGGGACGGGCGAGCAGGCCACGGTGCACGGCATCGGCAACCGCAAGAACCAGCTCGTGCTCGAGCTGATCGAGAAGGACGGCGTGGAGCCCTACGAGGGCTCCCTGCGGTTCGTCAAGGCGGCGCAGAACGCCGGGCTGGCGCGGGCGGTCGTCTCGGCGAGCGCCAACTGCCGGCCGGTGCTGCGTTCCGCGGGCATCGAGGATCTGTTCGACGCCATCATCGACGGCGAGGTCGCCTCCGAGCAGCACCTGCAGGGCAAGCCGCACCCGGACACCTACCTGGCGGGCGCGCGCGCGCTCGGCGTCGACCCCACCGTCGCCGCCGTGTTCGAGGACGCGACCGCGGGCGTGCAGGCCGGACACGAGGGGCACTTCGGCTACGTCGTGGGGGTCGACCGCGTCGACCACGCGGCCGCGCTGCGGGCGCATGGCGCGGACGTGGTCGTCAAGGATCTCGGCGACCTGCTGTGATCGCGCACCCGGCCTACCCGGTCGAGCCGTGGGCGATCCGCGAGACCTCGCTCGAGCTCGCGACGCTCGCGCAGTCCGAGTCGGTGTTCGCGCTCTCCAACGGCCACATCGGTCTGCGCGGCAACCTCGACGAGGGTGAGCCCAACGGCCTCCCCGGGACCTACCTGAACGGCTTCTACGAGACGCGACCGCTGCCCTACGCCGAGGCGGGCTATGGCTACCCCGAGGACGGCCAGACGGTGGTCAACGTCACCAACGGCAAGATCATCCGGCTGCTCGTGGAGGATGAGCCGTTCGACCTGCGCTACGGAACGCTCGAGTCCCACGAACGGGTCCTCGACCTGCGGGCCGGCCTGCTGCGCCGCGACGTCGTCTGGATCTCGCCGACGGGGCGGCGGGTGAAGGTGAGCTCGCAACGGATGGTGTCCTTCACGCAGCGCGCGCTCGCCGTGATCGAGTACGTGGTCGAG
>DAIRCY010000125.1:0-5415 GCA_036796435.1 Acidimicrobiales bacterium | reverse complement strand
GACGTCATCGCCGCGGCGTGTGCCGAGGTGGGCGTCCGGGTGCGGTGCTGCTACGGCGTCACGGACCGCAACGGGCCGGACGGCGCCCGACGAGGGCTGGCCGAGAACGAGAGGTTCCTCCGTGCGGGCGGCGCCGGCATGGTGGGCGTGCACGCGGCCTTCACCTGCAGCGACGCGACCCTCTCGGCGGCAGCGGGCCTCGCGCAGGATCTCGGGGTCGGCGTGCACATCCACGTCGCGGAGGGCGCCGTTGACGCGGACGCACCCGCGCGGCTCGGCACGCTCGTCGCGTCCGACTGGCTGGTCGCGCACGGCGTGCATCTGGCCCGTCCGGTGACAGATCCGTTCAGCCGCACCACCCTTGCCCATTGCGCGCGCTCCAACATGCACAACGCGGTGGGATACGCACGTCCCCGGAGCTGGCCCGACCGCGTGGTCCTCGGCAGCGACGGCATCGGCGCGGACATGCTGGAGGAGTTCCGTATCGCATACGTGAAGGCCCGCGAGGACGACGTCACCGCGACGCCACAGGACGTATGGACGTGGGTCGAGGAAGGCTGGGCGCTCGTGCCCGACGCGCTCCACGACCGCGTTCGCTGGAGCTACGACTGGGTCGACGACCCGTGGCGGCTCGCCTTCACGCCCGGGGTGCGGCCGCTCGACGTTTGGGTCGGCGACGAGCAGGTGCTCGCCTCGGGCGCCGCCACGCGGGTGGACGGCGCCGAAGTGCGTGCACGTGCCGCCGAGCAGGCCCAGCGGCTGTTCGCCCGTCTCTGAGCCACGGTTCTGCGCCCCCGGCGCTCTGGGCCCGACCGCCTTTGCGACCAGCGGTGTCGCTCCGCCGCCAGGCGGGTACACATCGGTTGTGAACAGGCGTCCGATGACCAGAAGGCGTGCAACCGAAGGCGACACACTTCCGAACGCTCTCGCCGCGCTCGCACGGACCCGAGAGAGGGCCCTGGTCGAGATCGACGAGAACGTGGCCGCCCGCCGCGACGAGACGGAGGCCGAGACAGAGACAGCGGCGCGCTCGCGGGTCAAGGTCTCCCGCGACGACGAATCCTAGAACGCGCGAGAAGCGAGACGGCGCGCACGAGCCGCGCAGGGCGCGCTCAGCTCTCCGGCGACGAGCGCGTGGCGTTCAGGTAGTTGTAGACCGTCACCCGGCTGACGCCCATCGCGTCGGCGACCTCGTCGACCGCGTTGCGGATGGCGAAGGCTCCGCGCTCGTCGAGCATCCGCACCGCTCGCTGCTTGTCCACGCGGCTCAGTGCCGCGAGCTGCCCGCCGAGCTCCGATTCGATCTCCGCGACGAAGCTCGAAAGGCCGTTGCGCAGGTCGCCGGAAGCGGCCCGCTCCAGTCCCCCCACCACGTGGCCCTTCCACACGAGCGGCACCGTCGCGGCGTCCACCCGGTCGGGAGGCACGATCCGGCCGCCGAGGGCGCGTGCGACCGGCCGCACGGCGGCCAGGAACGACTCCGCGTCCTCGCCTCCGACGGCCCTCGCGGTGATCGTGATCCCCGACGCGCCGGCCTCGAACGAGGAGGCCGCCGCACGGGCCACCGCCTCGAGGAGCGGTCCTGCCTCGCCCTCGACCGCGTTGCCGAACGGGCCGACCTCGGGCTCGAAGCCGAGGCTTCGCAGCGACCGAAGGGCTGCGTCGACGTGCGCACCGAGCGACCCCTCGCGGAACGGCTCGACGGTGAACTCCACCCGCACACTCCGCACGCAGCAATCCTCCCGGTGCCCTCGCCACCGTGACCCGGCGTGCGCTCGCCGCGACCGGAATGGCGAAATTTGACAACCAGTCCAAACTACCTTGACAGATCGTCAAAGTAGGGGCAAGTTTGTGGGGTGGATTTGGCGGTGGACGCCGCGCGGCTCCTCGCGCGGCTCGAGGAGCTCGGCCGCATCGGCTCCACGGGCGACGGGGGATGTGCCCGCCTCGCGCTCACCGACGAGGACCGGGAGGGCCGGGACCTCGTGGTCACCTGGATGCGCGACCTCGGGCTCGACGTGCAGGTCGACGCCATCGGCAACGTCATCGCCGTCAGGGAGGGGCGCGAGCCGGGGCCGCCCGTCATGTGCGGGTCCCACGTCGACACCGTGGCGACCGGCGGCATCTACGACGGGAACCTCGGCGTGCTCGCCGGTCTCGAGGTGCTCGAGACCCTCGCCTCGGCCGGCGTCGTGCCGCGGCGGCCGATGGCGGTCGCCTTCTTCACCGACGAGGAGGGTGCGCGCTTCGCGCCCGACATGCTCGGGAGCCTCGTCTACGCGGGCGGCATGGCGGTCGAGGAGGCCTACGACCTCGTGGGCATCGACGGCGCCCGCCTCGGCGACGAGCTCGCCCGCATCGGGTACCTCGGCAGCCTCCCCTGCCCGGGGCTCGCCCCGCACGCCTACGTCGAGCTCCACATCGAGCAGGGCCCGGTCCTCGAGCGCCACGACCAGGTGATCGGCGCGGTGACCGGCGTCCAGGGGATCTCCTGGCAGCAGGTGCGCTTCGGCGGCCAGTTCAACCACGCCGGCACGACCCCCATGGCCTACCGCCACGACGCCGGGTTCGCTGCCGCGTCGGTCGCCGTCGCCGCGCGGGCCCTCGCCGGACAGCTCGGGGGCGACCAGGTCGCCACGGTCGGCAAGCTCGACCTCACGCCCGACCTCGTGAACGTCGTCGCCGGCCGGGCGGTCCTCACGGTCGACCTGCGCAACACCGACGGCGGGGTGCTCGAAGAGGCGGAGCGGCGGATGGCCGCCGAGATCGACCGGATCGCCTCGGACGAAGGGGTCACGGTCGAGCGCCGCCCGCTCGCGCGCTTCGACCCCGTGCGCTTCGACGACAGGATCGTCGACCTCGTGGAGAAGACCGCCCGCGAGCACGGCCAGTCGGTGCGGCGGCTCCCTTCGGGCGCGGGGCACGACGCGCAGATGCTTGCGCGGATGTGCCCCTCGGGCATGGTCTTCGTCCCGAGCGCCGGCGGGATCAGCCACAACCCGGCCGAGTTCACCTCGCCGGCGCACATCGAGGCCGGCGCGAACGTCCTCCTCGACGTGCTGCTCACCCTCGCAGAAGAGGACGTGGTCTCGTGAGCCGCACGGTCCGGGTCGCCGCCGCGCAGCTGGGCCCGATCGGCCGCGACGAGCCCCGCGAGGCCGTCGTGGAGCGGCTGACGGCGCTCCTGCACGAGGCGCACCGCGCCCGCGCCGAGCTCGTCGTCTTCCCCGAGCTCGCGCTCACGACGTTCTTCCCCCGCTGGTGGACCGACTCGCTCTCCGACGCCGACCACTGGTTCGAGACCGAGATGCCCGGACCGGCGACGAAGCCGCTCTTCGAGGAGGCGGCCGCGCTCGGCGTGGGCTTCTTCCTCGGCTACGCCGAGCTCACGCCAGACGGCCACCGCTACAACACCGCGGTCCTCGTCGAACGCGACGGCGCGAAGGTCGCCACGTTCCGAAAGGTCCACATCCCGGGTCACGAGGAGCACGAGCCGTGGCGGCCGTTCCAGCACCTCGAGCGGTACTACTTCGAACCCGGCCCCGACGGGTTCGGCGTGTGGGACGCCTTCGGGGGGCGTGTCGGGATGATGATCTGCAACGACCGCCGCTGGCCCGAGAGCTACCGGGTCATGGCCCTCCAAGGCGCGGAGCTCGTCTTGTGCGGGTACAACACGCCGATCCACTACGCCCCGGACCCGTCACAGGACGCGCTGGCAGGGTTCCACAACCATCTCGTGATGCAGGCGGGCGCGTACCAGAACGGCACCTGGGTGGTCGCGGCGGCCAAAGGCGGCGTCGAAGAAGGCGTGGACACCCTGGCGCAGAGCGCGATCATCGCCCCTTCCGGCCAGATCGTCGCGCAGACGGTCACTGCCGCCGACGAGGTCGTCGTCGCGAGCTGCGACCTCGACTGGTGCGACCGGTACAAGAAGACCCTCTTCGACTTCGCGCGCTACCGGCGACCCGAGGTCTACGGGCTGCTCTGCGAGCAGCGGGAACCGGACCGGGAAACGAGCGGGGGGAAGGAGGCCGGGAGATGACGGTCGTCGACAAGGCGGCGCGCGTCGAGAAGGGCGTCGTCGCGCTCAGGGTGAACGGCCGGGACGTCGAAGTCCGCTCCGACCACCCGCACCTCCTCTCGGCGCTTCGCGAGGAGCTCGGGATCACCTCCGCGAAGGACGGGTGCTCGCCGTCGGGCCAGTGCGGCTGCTGCACGGTGATGATCGACGGGAAGGTCCAGGTGAGCTGCCAGTACCCCGTCGAGAAGGCCGCGGGGCGCGACGTCGTCACCCTCGAGGGCCTTCCCGACGCCGAGCGGCAGCGCTACGCGGAGGCGTTCGCGGCCTGCGGGGGCCTCCAGTGCGGGTTCTGCATCCCGGGCATCGTGATGCGGGCGAAGGCCCAGGTGGACAAGAAGGGCGCGTCGCTCACGAGGGAGGACATGTCCCGCCACCTCGGCGCGCACCTCTGCCGCTGCACCGGCTACGTGAAGATCCTCGACGCGATCGAGGCAGTCGCCACCGGCGCGCTCCCCGCTGGCGCGCCGAGCGCCGCCCGCGACGGCACCGGGGGCGGGCACGCGGGCGTCGGCGCGTCGATCCCGAAGTACGAGGCGGCGAGCCTCGCGCTCGGAGACCGCGGGTACATCGACGACCTGCGCGTGCCGGGCATGCTCCACGCGGCGCTCCGCTTCACGGACCACACCCGCGCCGAGGTACTCGGCATCGACACCTCTGCGGCGTGCGCGGCGCCGGGGGTCGTCGCGGTCTTCACCGCCGCCGACGTCCCGGGGGAGCTCCGGGTCGGGATCATCAACCGCGACTGGCCCGTGCTCATCCCCGAGGGCGGCCGGACGTCGTACGCGGGCGACGTGCTGGCCGTCGTCGTCGCCGAGAGCAGGCTCGAGGCGAGGGCTGCCGTGTCACTGGTGGACGTCTCGTACCGCCCGCTCGACCCGCTCACCGATCCGCTCGCCGCCGTGTCGTCGCCCGAGATCGCGGTCTGGGGCACCGACGGGAACGTCCTGTCGCGCTCCGCGTACGCCCGCGGTGACGTCGACGCCGAGCTTGCTGCAAGCGCGCACGTCGTGCACGAGGTGTTCGAGACCCAGCGCATCGAGCACGCGTACCTCGAGCCGGAGTGCACGCTCGCCGTCCCGCGCGAGGACGGCGGCCTGCACGTCTACTCGGGGGGCCAGGGCGTCTGGGACGACCGGGACCAGATCGCCTCGGTGCTCGGGGTCGGTCCCGACGCGGTCAGCGTCGAGCTCGTGTCGAACGGCGGCGCCTTCGGAGGCAAGGAGGACATGTCGAACCAGGCGCAGACCGCGCTTGCGGCATGGCTCCTGGAGCGGCCCGTCAAGTGCGCGTTGTCGCGCGAGGAGAGCTTCCTCGTGCACCCCAAGCGCCACCCC
>DAIRCY010000124.1:0-5552 GCA_036796435.1 Acidimicrobiales bacterium | reverse complement strand
GGGTTTACGACTGGTTCGACCCCCTCACGGTCATTAAGGCGGTGGCGAAGCTGGCAAAGCGCCGGCCGTCCGTTCGGCTCTTCTTCATGGGGATGCGCCACCCCAATCCCGAGGTCCCCGTGATGGCGATGGCCCAGGAGGCGCGCCGCGTGGCGCGGTCCCTCGGCCTCGAGGGCACGCACGTCTTCTTCAACGAGGGCTGGGTGGAGTACGACAGCCGCCAGAATTGGCTGCTCGATGCGGACATCGGCGTGAGCACGCACTTCGAGCACGCGGAGACGGCGTTCGCCTTCCGGACCCGCCTCCTCGACTACCTGTGGGCGGGACTGCCCGTCGTCGCGACGGAGGGCGACGCGTTCGCGGAGCTGATCCGGCGCGAAGGCCTCGGGCGCGTCGTCGGACCCGAAGACGCCGAGGCGCTCGAAGAGGCGCTCTTCGAGCTTCTGAGCGATCCCACGGCGTCGGCGTCGTGCCGCGAGAACATCGCTCGCATCCGTCGCGACTACGAGTGGCCGACGGCGCTCGCGCCGCTGCTGCGCTTCTGCCGCGAACCTTCACGTGCGGCGGACAACGTCGGCCGGTCCGCCGACGGCGCCCGCAGCGACGGCACGCTGGCCCGTCTGAAGCGCCGCACCCGCACGGCGGCCGCCCTGTACGCCCAAGGCGGCACGCAGGCGGTGTGGCAGGCGACTGGGCGGCGGCTGCGACAGGCGACGAGGTCGACCCGGCCCCAGGGGGACGCCGGCCGACCGCCCGGCGGCTACTGAGCGGCGCGCTGGCCCGGCTCTCGGCCGCCGGGCTCCGATTGGGCCAGAGCCTCGAGGACGCTCGCGACGAGACCGTCGAGGATGTCGGACTCCGAGACGAGGCACCGCTCGAAGCCGAAGCGCCGCATCACCTCCCGAAGGACCAGCGCACCGCCGACGATCACGTCTTCGCGCCCCTCCACCATGCCGGGCCGCGCGGCACGCGCCGCGACGGTCTCGGCGGCGAGGCGGGACGTCCACGTCTCGACTGTCCCGAGACCGAGCTCGGAGTGGTGCACCCGGCCCCACTCGTACTCGGTCCATCCGTGCGCCAGCATCGAAAGGGTCGTCACGGTCCCTGCGAGGCCGACGAGCGTCGCCTGCTGGGGCGACGCGCCGAGGACCGGAAGAGCCGCCGCCGGGCGTTCGAGCATCTCGCGGATCAGGGCGGAGGCAACCTCCAGCTCGCGTTCGAGCGGCGGGTCGTGGTGCAGGCAGCGTTCGGTCAGCCGGACGCAGCCGAGGTCGAGCGAGAAGACCTGTGGCTCGGTCCCCTCCTCCCCGCTCGCCGTCAGCTCGGTGGAGCCTCCGCCGATGTCGAGGACGACGAAGGGCCCGGCGGACGGGTCGAGCTCCGACACCGCCCCCGCATAGGCCAGCCGTCCTTCTTCTTCGCCCGAGAGGAGCTCGACCGTTCCTCGGACGGCGACGGAGGCGGCGTCGAGGAACTCCCTGCCGTTCGCCGCGCTCCGCACCGCCGAGGTGGCGACGACCCTGGCGGCGGCGACGTCGAAATCGTCCATCTGCTCCCGGTACGCCTGCAGCACGGCGACGGTGCGCTCGATCGCCGCAGGGGCGAGCGCACTGGTGGCGTCGACCCCCTCGCCGAGACGGGTGAGCCTCAGCTCGCGGACGAGCTGCGAACCGTGCTCGTCGGAGATCAAAAGCCGCGTCGAGTTCGTCCCGCAGTCGATCGCGCCGACGACGCGTCCGCTCCGTCGACTGCTCACCGCGCCAGCACCTCTGAGAGCCGTGCCACCAGCCCGCCGGAATCGCCGTACCAGTGGTCGGCGAGAGCTCTCCCCCGTTCACCGAACGTGGTCCGGGAGGCGGAATCGCAGAGCGTCTCGACGCAGTTGCAGAGCTCCGACGTCGACGAGAAGCCCACGCCGCCCCCGTGCGTGACGAGCCCGTCTGCCGCAGACCCCGTCGGGACGGCGACGGGGACGCCGTAACGGAGCGCTTCGACGCACTCGCGCGCGTACACCTCCCCCGGCGAGAGATCGACGACGCAGGTGGCACGCGCCATCAAGATCCACAGGTCCATTCGGGTATGGACCTCGAACTCGGCCACGCACGACCGCGAGCGCCACGCCCGCGCGACGCCTCCTTCGACCACGACGACATAGCGGCGCGCGAAGCGCGCGAGCAACCACCGGGTGCGCGCGGAGGGCCACGGGGGCGCTGGCGTGCCCGCGCGGTCGCCGAGGACGATCAGGTAGTCGGGGACCGAGCGGAGCCCGTAGTGACGCCTGCGGCTCGCGGCGGGGTCGATGCGCGCGTACAGGCCGACGGGGTGCGTCCGTGAAGGCGGCGCGCCTGTTTGGTTTGCCTCAGCGCGGACGCGGCCGGCTCTTTCGCCATCGCCGCCGCCGCCATCGCCGCCGCCGCCCACGAGGTCGACGCGTAGCAGCGTGGTGCCGTCGTCGTCCGGGGTGCGCCCGATGGCGAGCACCGATGTCGGCGCGAAGGTCGCGGCGAGCCAACGAGCGGCGCCGTCTCCGGCTTCGACGATCGCGGCCCGGTACCGTTGCCGCGCCGCGCCCGCCGCCCCCGCCCCTGATTCGGGCCAGCCGCCGCCGGGGCGCCCCCCGACCGGCGTGAGCTCGAAGGCCCCGTCAGCGATGGGCGGCCCTGTGAAGGGCACGAAGACGTCGACCGCGCCGAGGCGCGAGAAGGCGCCCGCGATGCTCCTAACCGCCGCCGCCATCTCGCTGTGGGGACGGAGCGTCCAGGACGCGCTGAAGACGGCGACCCCTTGGCGGCTCACGTGACCGCATCTTCGCCGTCGCCGGTCGCGCCGAGCGCGAGGTGCACGCGGGCGAGGTCTTCGCTCGTCCGGTCGACCACGTCTTGGACGAGCAGCTCGAGCTCGCCGAGGCGGGCCGAGAGGCTGTCGACGCGCTCGGCGAGGGCCGCGACGGCGCGCACGAGGTTGCCCATGAACTCGCGGTCCGCCCCGGCGTCGGCCCTGGCGACCGCGGCGACGCGCGCCCGGACCTTCGCGCGGACGCCGCCAGCAGCGGGGGCGCCCGCCGCAGCACCCGAGGTGTCGGCCTGCTCACCCTGCGCGCCGCTCACGAGCCGCGCGAACTTCACGTGCAGCGACGCGATCTCGTCGGCCTCCTGCACGGGCGGCAGGGGCGGCGCGGGGTCGGCGCGGTGCGAGAGCAGCCGCGGCGCGTCGGACGAACTCGGCCCGCTTCCCATCAGTCCACGCTCCTCACCGCTCCTGGAGATGCCAGCCTGAGAGCCCTCGCGAGCACCGGTCCGGGCTCGTCGAGGGCGGCCGCGAAGTCTACGTGGGAGAGGTTCCGGTTGTAGAAGGGGTCCCCCTCGGCGATGGCGCCGCCCCATCGCTCGACGAACGCAGCCGCGGTCTCCTCGCTCCCCGACGTGCCGCGGCTCGGGGACTCGTGGTGGACGAGCTCGACACCGCCCTCCACGACCACGTGCAGGCCGCGTCGGCGCGCGCGCAGGCAATAGTCGACGTCGTTGAAGTCGAGACCGAGCTGCTCGTCGAACCCGCCGAGCTGCTCGAAGACCTCGCGCCTCGTCGCCATGCACGCGCCGGTCACCGCGGAGACGTCGCGGGTGAGAACGCCCATGCCGAGGTAGCCCGGGCGCCCAGGTGCCAGCCCCGCGAGCACGTGGCCGGTCGCACCCCCGAGACCGAGGACGATGCCTGCATGCTGGAGGTTCCCGCCCGGGTACCGCAGCCTGGCGCCGACCGCCCCGATCGCCGGCCGCAGCGCCTGGGCGGCGAGGAGCTCCAGCCAGCCGGGCGTGCCGCCCTGCACGTCGTCGTTGAGAAAGAGGAGCACCTGCCCGCGCGCTGCCGCCGCCGCTGCGTTGTTCAGCGCGGCCCAGTTGAAGGGCCGGTCGTCGTGTCGCACGACGACGTCGACGCCCGCACCGCCGCGAGCGGCCAGCATCTCGACGAGGGTGGCCGTCTCGGGCTCCGTCGAGCCGTTGTCGACGAGCACCAGCTCGAGGTCGATCGCCCGCCGTGCATCGTCACCGGCGCGCGCCCCCGCCCACAACGACTCGGCGCACATCCGCAGCAACCTCGTGCTGTCCTTGAACGGGACCAGCGCGCTCACCGTCGGACGAGGCTCGCCGCCGGGCGGGCGCCGCGTGACGGACCAGGTCGAGGGGAGCGGCCCGGGGGACACCGATGCAGGCTCGCCGCGCCTCGCCAGCGCCGCCGACACCGCGGCATTCCCCGCGCGCCGGACCTCCCGACGGCGGTGACACAGGACGTCGGCCACGTGCGCGACCCGGGCGGTGCGCTCGGTCACCCGCAGGAGGAGGTCGTGCTCCCAGTCGCCGTCGGGCACCGGCTGGATGCCGCCCGCGGCGACGACGGGCGCGACCCGGAGCGCGACGGGGCGGCCCGTGTAGCACCAGGAGAGGAACAGCTCGGGCGACCAGTCGGGCTTGAGGAGCGGTGTCGTCAGGAGGCCGTCGGATCCCGTCCGGTCCTCGTCGCCGTAGGCCAAGTCCGCGTCGACGAGCGCTGCGCTGAGACGTGCCACGGCGTCGGGCGCGAGCTCGTCTCCCGGGTCGAGGAAGGTGACCGCGGGCGACGCGCTCTGTTCGAGCGCAGCCGAGTAGGCCGCTGCCCGGGCGGTCCCCTCGGGCTGCGTGTGCATCCTCACCCTGCCGGTCGGGGCGTCCGGGAGGGTGCCGGTGAGGACTGCGTCCATCTCGGCATCGGAGGTCCCGACGACGGTGACCGAGAGCGACCAGTTCTCGGTGGTCTGCGCGAAGACCGATGCGAGGGTCCTTTCGACCTGCGCCGCGTCGGCGTCGCCGGTCGGTTCGACGACGACGAGGATCGCCAGCTCCGGTCCTTGCGCCGGTGGTGCCTCGGCCGTGAGCCGCCACGCTTCGCGGGCAGCCGCCCACCGCCGGTAGCGGGCGGGATCCGAGGCGGCGTCCGGTCGCAGGGGTCGCGGCGCCTGCGGGGCGAACAGCACCCTGCCCTCGTCCGGTGGCACGCCCAACCCTTGCACGTCCTCTGCGCTGGCGCCCACGCACGCGGACCTGCCACGATGCGGTGGTGCCCATGGCGCGCCGGGGGGCCCGTACAGGTTCGACGTGGTGCAGCCCCCGGTCTGCGTCGCGCATCGTCGCGTGCGGCCCGAGTCCCTGCAACGCCTCGTGATGGCGCGCCCCGCGCCCGCCCCGCTCGAGCTGGCGGGGCGACGGGTGCTGCTGCGCACCATGACGGAGGCCGACTACGGCGACTGGTACGAGGTGCGCGAGCGCTGCAGGGAGTGGCTCGTCCCCTGGGAGCCGCGGCCCCACGGAACGCCCAGCCCGGCCGAGGACCGGGCCCAGCGCGGGTGGGGGACCTTCCTCCTGCTGTCGCTGGCCGCGGCGGCGGTCGTGGCGGCGGTCTTCCTGGCCACCGGCAGCCGCATCGACGACGTCGTCTACGGCCGCTACGTCGAGGTCTTCGCCGTGCCGGTGCTGCTGGTCGGGGTGGTGCGCGCCCTCGGCCTTCGCCGCCGGGGGGGG
>DAIRCY010000123.1:0-5730 GCA_036796435.1 Acidimicrobiales bacterium | reverse complement strand
GGGCGTAGTAACCGAGGCTCACGCCGAGCCCGGTCCGGAACTCCCCGGCGGCCGGTTGCGCTTCGCCGGCGAGGATCCGGAGGAGGCTGGTCTTGCCGGCGCCGTTGAGTCCCATGATGAGCAGGCGTTCGCCGCGCTCGACCGCGAAGGAGACGTTCTCGAAGACCGGCGGGCCCCCGTATGCCTGGGCGAGGCCCTCGGCTTCGAGCACCACCCGCCCGGCGCGCGGCGGCTCGGGGAACCTGACCCTGTAGCGGCGGTCGCCCTTCAGCGGGGCAGCGGTGGCGCCGGCGCGCATCCGCTCGACGCGCTTGTCGAGTGACTTGGCCGTCCGGGCGCGTTTCGCGGTCTGGTGGCGCATCGACTCGGCGAGGTCGGACAGCCGCTTGATCTCCGCCTGCTCGCGCACGGACATCCGCTTGCGGCGCTCCTCGTCCGCCTTGCGCGCCTCCCGGTACTGCGAATACGTCCCCTTGTACTCGACGATCTCGCCCTCGTCGAGGTGCAACACCCGGGTGATCGCCTCGTCGAGCAGTTCGAGGTCGTGGCTGACCACGAGCAGCGCTCCGCGGTAGTCGCGGAGGAAGCCCATGAGCCAGGTCTTGGCGTCGCTGTCGAGGTGGTTGGTCGGCTCGTCGAGCATCAGCACGTCGGAGCCGGCGAAGAGGATGCGGGCCAGCTCGACGCGCCGTCGTTCCCCGCCGGAGAGCACCCGGAGCGGCAGGTCGACGCGACCTCGCGTCAGCCCCAGCCCGGCGACGAGCTGGCGCACCTCGGCCTCCGCGGCGTACCCGTTGAGCGACGCGAAGTGCTCCTCGGCGCGCGAGTACCTCGCCACCGCGCGCTCCGAGGGCGACTCCTCCATTGCCACCCTGAGCTTCTCCATCCGATCGGCCGCCTCGTCGAGGCCCCGGCCCGACAGGACGTGGTTGAGCCCGGTCGCTTCCGACACGTGTCTCAGCGCCCGGGGGTCCTGGGTCAGGAACCCGAGGCGCCCCTGGACGGTCACCGTCCCAGCGGACGGCGGGTTCTCCCCACCGAGGACCTTGAGCAGGCTGGTCTTGCCGGCGCCGTTGCGCCCGACCAGCCCGACCTTGTCGCCGGCGCGCACCATGAAGGACGCGTCCTCGAGGGTGACGCGCCCTCCTACCTCTACCTGGAGGTGGCGGGCTTCCAGCACCCCACCATGATCGCGGAGCGCAGCCCCACACCGGGAAGGGATTAAATACCGGCCGCGCCCGGCCTACTGTCCTGCCATGGCCTCACGCATCGGCGACGGCGTAATCGAGATAGACACCCTGCTCGGAGGGTGGGAGCGGGTCACCGCCGGCTACCTCATCGCAGGACCGGCCCCGGTGCTCGTCGAGACCGGCAGCCAGAGCTCCGTTCCAGCGCTGCTGAAGTCCCTCGAGGAGCTCGGCGTGGCGCCCGGCGATCTCGCGGGGATAGCCGTCACCCACATCCACCTCGACCACGCCGGCGGCGTGGGGGACGTCGCCCGGGCGTTCCCGAACGCGACCGTCTACGTCCACGAGAAGGGGGCTCGCCATCTCGTGGACCCGGAGCGCCTCGTCAACTCGGCGGCGATGGTCTACGGCGACCTCCTCGATTCCCTCTACGGGCGGCTCGACCCGACTCCAGCGGAGCGGGTCCATGTCCTCCAGGACGGCGAGACCATCGACATAGGCGCGGGGCGCGCGCTGACCACGATCGACTCCCCGGGTCACGCCAAGCACCACCTCGCTCTTCACGACAGCCAGAGCGGCATCCTGTTCGCCGGTGACGCTGTCGGTGTACGCCTGCCCGACGCCGGCGTGCTCCGCCCGGCGACGCCACCTGCCGACTTCGACCTCGACCAGGCGGTCACGTCGCTGCGCAAGTTCCGCGACCGCAAACCGGCCGGCGTCGCCCTGGCGCACTACGGGCTCCTTCCCGAACCGATGGAGATGCTGGAGGAGGCGGAGGACACCTTGCGGGCCTGGGCCGAAACGGCTGAGCGGGCGTGGCGCGCGGACGAGGACATCGCCGAGGCGCTGCAGAAGGAGTTCGCCCCGGCCCTCGACAAGGTCGACCCCGAGCAGCGGGCGCGGCTGGAGACCCTGAACGGGATCCACTCGAACGCCGCCGGCCTGCGGCGATGGCTGGAGACCACCAAGGGTCACCCGCACCCTCACTAACCGGCCGGCGTCAGCTCCTCGGCGCCGCGCAGGTACTGCGTTTGGTAGAGCTCGGCGTAGAGACCGCCCTCGGATATCAGGGAGGCGTGGGTGCCCCGGGCGACGATCTCGCCGGCGTCGAGAACGAGGATCTGGTCGGCGGCCTGGATGGTCGACAGGCGGTGTGCGATCACGATCGAAGTGCGCCCGGCCAGCGCGGCCGAAAGCGCCTGCTGCACGAGCAGTTCCGTTTCGGAGTCGAGGTGAGCGGTCGCCTCGTCGAGGATGACGATGGCCGGGTCCTTCAACAGCACCCGGGCGATGGCGAGCCGCTGCTTCTCGCCGCCGGACAAGCGGTAGCCCCTCTCTCCCACAACGGTGTCGTATCCCTCCGGCAGGGAGGCGATGAGGTCGTGTATCCGTGCCGCCTTGCACGCGGCCACCAGGTCCGCGTCGGTCGCTTCGGGTCTCGCGTACCGCAGGTTCGAGGCGATGGTGTCGTGAAAAAGATGGGCGTCCTGCGTGACGACGCCCACCCCGCGCTGCAGCGAAGCGAGGGTCACGTCCCTGACGTCGCGGCCGTCCACCGTCAACGAGCCCTCGACGGCGTCGTAGAGGCGCGGCACCAAGCCCGAGAGCGTGGTCTTGCCGGCACCGGACGGGCCGACCAGAGCGGTCATGGTCCCCGGCTTGGCCACGAAGGAAACGTCGCGTAGCACCCACGCCCCCGGCTGCGTGCGGAGAGGCTCGTCCGCAGGGGGGGAGGTCGCCTCGAGCGACGCGACGGATACCTCCGACGCTGCGGGGTAGCGGAACCACACGCCCTTCGCTTCCACCCGCCCCTCGATCTGCCCGAGATCCACGGCGCCCGGCCGGTCGGCGACCGCCGGCGGCGTGTCGAGGACCTCGAACACCCTGTCGAAACTGACGATCGCCCCGAGCACGTCCACCCGCGTGCTCGCGAGATCCGTGAGGGGTTGGTAGAGGCGGGTGACGTAAGCGGCGAGCGCGACGACGGTACCCACTTTCAGCGATCCCTGCACCGCTGCGCGGCCACCCAACCAGTACACCGCTGCCGTCCCGACGGCCCCCACCAACGACAGAGCCGCGAACAGGTACCGGCTCATCAACGCCAGCTTCACCCCCGAGTCGCGCACCGCTCCAGCGCGCCGGGAGAACTCGCGCGACTCGGCGTCCGGGCGCCCGAAAAGCTTGACGAGCAGGGCGCCGGACACGTTGAAGCGCTCGGTCATCGTGGCGCTCATGTCGGCGTTGAGCTGCATCCGGCGGCGCGAAAGCCGGGCGATCCTGCCCGCCATGAGCCTGTCGAGCAGGACGAAAGGCGGCAGGACGATCAGGGCAAGCCCGGTGATGCCGGGGCTCAGCACGAACATCGCCGTCAACGTCGCGACGAGGATGAAGAGGTCGGACAGCACCGATGCCGCGGTGCCGACTGCGTTCTGGGCGTCGAGCACATCGTTGGTCAGGCGCGACATGAGCGCGCCCGTCTGCGTTCGCGTGAAGAACGCCACCGGCATCCGCTGCACGTGGTCGTAGAGCTGGACGCGCAGGTCGTAGATGATCCCTTCGCCGATCGACGACCCGAACCAGCGGTTGACGAGCGACAGCGCAGTGGTCAGCAGGGCGAGGCCGACCATCGCGCCCGCGAGCACGTCGACGAGGTGCATGTCGTGCCGGTAGATGCCGTGGTCGATGAGGTCCGCCACCAGCAGCGGGGGGATCGATCCGACGCCGGCAGCGGCAAGGATCGTGAGCAGGTAGACGGCCAGCCTTGCCCGGTAGGGCGCGAGGAACCGCCACATCCTGCGCAGGGTTCCCTTGGTGACAGCAGCCGCCTTCAGCTCCTCTGGATCCCGGTGGGAACCGCGGTAACCCTTCAACTCAAGCTCCAGTCATCAGGCGGGACCGTCTGCGGGGGCCAACCGCGCGACGGCCGCTCTTTGTTCCCACCATCATGGTGGACGGCCGCGACATGATGGCGGGGGTGGACCTTCAGCTGAGGCTCGTGAGCAGGGCGGAGGCCGAGCGGATCATCCGCCGCCGGCGGGACCCGGGTGCCGACCTGCCCTGGGCCGACGGCTACCCGCTGGACGGCGACTCCCGGGCCTGCGCCTCCTACGTGAGCCACATGCCCCGCACCGCCGGCCCCGACGCCACCGAGCGATTCGGCTACTACCAGATCGTCGAGGGCGGCGTCGTCATCGGCGGCATCGGGTTCCACGCCCCGCCTCTGGACGGCATCGTGGAGGTGGGCTACGGAGTCGTGCCATCGGCCCGCGGGCGGGGTGTGGCGACCGAGGCGTTGCGCATGATGCTGGCCATCGCGGAGGACGCCGGGGTGAGGTCCGTCATCGGCAGGACCAGCGACGACAACGTGGCGTCCCAACGGGTGATGGAGGCGGCCGGCATGGCGCGCACCGGCAGGGACCCGGACTTCCTGCACTTTGAACGGCGTCTCGTCGGTCCCTCCTAGCATTCGCACATGACTACCAAGGAGACCTTGGCCGACGCTGGGCTCAAGGCGATGAACATCCTCCACCGGCTCATCCTCAAGTCCTCCGGGGGACGGGCCCTCACGTCCCCATTCGGGATGCCGGCCGTCGAGCTCACCGTGAAGGGGCGTAAGAGCGGCCTGCCCCGTCGCACGCTCCTCACCGCCCCGATCATGAACGACGACCGGGTGGTGCTCGTCGCGTCGAAGGGCGGGGACGACCGCGACCCCGAGTGGTTCCGGAACCTGGTCGCGGATCCCGACGTCGAGGTGAAGATCCTCAAGACGGGGGAGGTGCGCCGGCTGCGCGCCCGGGTGGCGAGCCCCGAGGAGAAGGCGGCGATGTGGCCGACCATCGTCGCCGCCTACAAGGGCTACGCCGGCTACCAGCGCCGCACCCAGCGGGACATCCCCGTCGTCATCTGCGAGCCGGTCTCCTAACGCGAGGGCGGGGACCGGTTGGCCCACTACCTGGCTTTTGGGCCACGATGTCCGCTATGGGAACGCTGGTCCGCTTCCGCAGGACGGCCGCCGGGGTGGCGGCGCTCGGCCTGTCCTGCACCCTCGCCGCCGCATGCGGGGCCGCCCACAAGCACGCCACCGGCCTGACTGGCGGCTCCACGCCGGCGGTCAACTCCGGTTCCTCTCCGGCGGACGCGGCGTCCACCACGTCGCTGCCCGGCCCCTCAGGTTCGTCCGCAGCGGCGGCCACGACGACCACGGTCGCCAAGAAGTCCGGGACGGCAGGCGCGTCCCAGGCCGGTGGCGCCCCTTCGGCGTCGGGGAGCGCGGCGCCCGGCCCGGCGGCGCCCGGCAGGTACATCGTGGACCAGTCGGGCGGGGTAACCGCCGGCTTGTATCAGAGCAACAACCCGCCTCAAGGGACGCTCGTGATCGACCCGGTGCAGTCGAACGGGGTGCAGGTGTCGCATCGCTACGTGTCGTCGAACAGCCAGCCGTCCGACACCGCCACGCAGTACACGGCGAACGGTCCGTACGTCCTCTCGGCGAGCGAGCAGGGGCCTCAGGGCAACACGACGTGCACGTTCAACCCGCCGATAC
>DAIRCY010000122.1:0-5787 GCA_036796435.1 Acidimicrobiales bacterium | reverse complement strand
GCCGGGGCCGAGGAATCTTCGCCCGAGGCGGCCGAACCTGTGGCCGCGGCGGCCGAACCTGTGGCCGAGGCGGCCGAACCTGTGGCCGAGGCGGCGGACGCTGTGACCGACACCGCAGAGGCCGAGGAGACGGCTGCGGACGAAGAGGCACCTCCGGGCTGAGCGGCCCGGGCGCGCAGGCACTCCAGATCGAAGAGTTCAACGAAGAAAGGAACACGCAAGATGGCAGGGACCCTGACCAAAGAGCAGATCCTCGACGGGATCGCCGAACTTTCGGTGATCGAGCTGAGCGAGCTGCTGAAGGACTTCGAAGAGAAGTTCGGCGTCACCGCGGCGGCACCCGTCGCTGTCGCAGCGGCCCCCGCAGCGGGCGGCGGGGCCGATGCCGGCGGGACAGAGGAGGAGAAGACGGAGTTCGACGTCGTCCTCACCGCGGCCGGTGACAAGAAGATCCAGGTGATCAAAGAAGTGCGCGCCCTCACGAGCCTCGGCTTGAAGGAGGCGAAGGACCTCGTGGACAGCGCGCCCAAGCCCGTCCTGGAGCGGGTCAACAAGGACGACGCCGAAAAGGCTCGCGTGGCCCTCGAGGGGGCGGGCGCGACCGTCGAGGTCAAGTAGCCGCCCCGGGACCGGACGGCGGCGGCGGAGGTCACCGCCGTCCGGCTGCTCGGCGGGGGTCGCCGGCTACTCTTGACTGCGGCGACGCCGACCTTTACCCTGTCGGTGGGTTCGCCCCTCGGCATATGTCGGCGGAGGGGTTGTGTATATGCCCGTCTCCGGGTATGCTGCAGGGTTGCCGTGCAGCCCCGTCTTGCGACCGCAATTCCTCCAGTCTGAATGGCGCGCGCCACGGAACTGTTTCGGGCCCCCCAAGGGTCCTCGTCAGCCGCATTCCTGAGTCCCGCCGTCCCCAGTCCCGCCGTCCCCAGTCCCGCCTTCCGCCGCCCCGTCCGCCTCTGCCCCGCATCCCGACCAACTGGGAGGAGTTGACCGTTGCCTTCACGGTCCCGTAGCCCCGAACGTGTGTCCTTCGCCAACATCGACGAGGCGCTGCCCCTGCCCGACCTCATCGCGATCCAAAGAGACTCCTTCCAGTGGTTCCTGGACAAGGGGCTCGCCGAAGCCTTCGACGACATCAGCCCGATCGAGGACTTCACCGGCCAGCTGAGCCTCGAGCTCGAGTTCGACCCGTCGGACGCCGACCTGCGCCCCCCGCCCAAGTTCTCGGTGGAGGAGTGCAAGGAAAAGGACATGACCTACGCCGCGCCCGTGTTCGTGCGGGCACGCTTCTTCATGGGTGACTTCCCGATGATGACGGACCGCGGCACGTTCATCGTCAACGGGACCGAGCGGGTCGTGGTCAGCCAGCTCGTCCGTTCGCCGGGCGTCATCTTCCAGCCCGGCCGGGACCTGAAGACCATCTTCACCGGGACGATCCACCCTTACCGCGGCGAGTGGATCGAGCTCGACGTCGAGGCGAAGCCCTCGAAGGACGTGACCGCCGGCGCGCGGGTGGCGCGCAAGCGGAGGCTCTCCCTGTTCGTGCTGCTGCGCGCCCTCGGCTACGGGGACGAGGCCTTCCTCGAGCGGTTCGTCCGGCACTTCGACTTCCTCGAAGGCCAGTGGGAGAAGGAGAAGGAGCTCGCCCCCACCCGTGAGGAGGCGCTGCTCGAGATCTACAAGCGCGCCCGCCCGGGTGAGCCGCTGTCGGTCGAGGCCGCGCGCCAGTACTTCGAGAATGCGTTCTTCAACCCGAAGCGCTACGACCTGACCCGCGTCGGCCGCTACAAGCTCAACCGCAAGCTCGGCCCCGAGATCGAGCGGATCTCCGAGCTCTTCGGGATCGACGTCGAGCGTCCTGCACCCGGCCAGAGCGTGCTCAGCCCTTCGGAGATCCTGGCGTCGGCCACCTACATGCTCCACCTCGCGCTGCACATGGCGGACGGTGACTCGACGTACCGGATCGACGACCAGGACCACTTCGCGAACCGCCGGATCCGCTCGGTCGGCGAGCTCATCCAGAACCAGGTGCGCGTCGGGCTGTCCCGAATGGAGCGGGTGGTGCGCGAGCGGATGACGACCCAGGACGTCGAGGCGATCACCCCACAGACGCTCATCAACATCCGTCCCGTCGTCGCCGCCGTGAAGGAGTTCTTCGGCACCTCGCAGCTGAGCCAGTTCATGGACCAGAACAACCCGCTCTCCGGGCTGGCGCACAAGCGCCGCCTCTCCGCGCTCGGGCCGGGCGGGCTCTCGCGCGAGCGGGCAGGTTTCGAGGTGCGGGACGTCCACACCTCCCACTACGGCCGGATGTGCCCGATCGAGACTCCCGAGGGTCCGAACATCGGTCTCATCGGGGCGCTCGCGACCTACGCGCGGGTGAACGAGTACGGCTTCATCGAGACCCCGTACCGAAAGGTCGCCGAGGGCCGGGTGACCGACGAGGTCGTCTACCTGGCGGCCGACGAGGAGGAGGAGTACGTCATCGCCCAGGCGAACGCGCCGATCGGCGCCACCACCACGACGTACGGCACGACGAGCGAGATCGACTACGTCCCCCCGGGTGAGGTGGACCTCATGGACGTCTCGCCGAAGCAGATCGTCTCGGTGTCGACGGCGTTGATCCCCTTCGTCGAGCACGACGACGCGAACCGGGCGCTCATGGGCGCCAACATGCAGAAGCAGGCCGTGCCCCTGATCGTCCCCGAGGCGCCCTACATCGGGACGGGCGTCGAGGGCCGCGCAGCGCGTGACGCCGGCGACGTCATCGTCGCCGAGGGCGAGGGCACTGTCACCGAGGTCTCCGGCGACCAGATCGTCGTCGAGTACCGCTCCGGCCAGAAGGACCGTCTCGGCCAGACGCTCGCCCGCCGGATCTACCGGCTCGCGAAGTTCCGCCGGTCGAACCAGAACACCTGCATCAATCAGAAGCCGCTCGTCGACGAGGGCGACAAGGTCAACGCGGGCGACCTCTTGGCAGACGGCCCCTCCACCCACAACGGCGAGCTCGCGCTCGGCAAGAACCTTCTCGTCGCCTTCATGCCCTGGGAGGGCTACAACTACGAGGACGCCATCATCTTGTCGCAGCGGCTCGTGCGCGACGACGTGCTCACGTCGATCCACATCGAAGAGCACGAGGTCGACGCGCGTGACACCAAGCTCGGCGCCGAGGAGATCACGAGGGACATCCCGAACCTTTCCGAGGAGATCCTCGCCGACCTCGACGAGCGCGGCATCATCCGGATCGGCGCCGAGGTCGGGCCCGGCGACGTGCTCGTGGGCAAGGTCACCCCGAAGGGTGAGACGGAACAGACGCCCGAAGAGCGGCTGCTGCGGGCGATCTTCGGCGAGAAGGCGCGCGAGGTGCGCGATACGAGCCTGAAGGTGCCGCACGGCGAGGAGGGCAAGGTCATCGACGTGCGCGTCTTCTCTCGAGAGGACTCCCACGAGCTCCCGCCCGGGGTCAACCAGCTGGTCCGGGTGTACGTCGCCCAGAAGCGCAAGATCTCCGAGGGCGACAAGCTCGCCGGCCGCCACGGCAACAAGGGCGTGATCTCGAAGATCCTGCCGATCGAGGACATGCCGTTCCTGGCGGACGGGACCCCCGTCGACATCATCTTGAACCCGCTCGGCGTCCCCAGCCGGATGAACGTGGGTCAGGTGCTCGAGTCGCATCTCGGCTACGCGGCCCGCCACGGCTGGGACGGCGTCACCCCCGAGGACGGGGCGGGGACGAGCGGCCGGCCCGGCTCGGGCCGCAAGACGCGCCCGCGCACGATCCCGGCGAAGTGGGTCTCGACCCCGGTCTTCGACGGCGCCCACTGGGACGAGGAGGAGGACGCGGGAAAGCACCCGACGATCCGCCGGCTCTTCGAGCAGCTCCAGCCCGACTCGGCGACCGGCGACGTGCAGATCCAGCCGACGGGCAAGGCGCACTTGTACAACGGCCGGACGGGCGAGCCCTACGACAACCCGATCTCGGTCGGCTACGTCTACATCTTGAAGCTCGCCCACCTCGTGGACGACAAGATCCACGCCCGCTCGACCGGCCCGTACTCGATGATCACCCAGCAGCCCCTCGGGGGGAAGGCACAGTTCGGCGGCCAGCGGTTCGGCGAGATGGAGGTCTGGGCGCTCGAGGCCTTCGGCGCCGCCTACGCCCTCCAGGAGCTCCTGACCATCAAGTCGGACGACGTGCTCGGCCGGGTGAAGGTCTACGAGGCGATCGTGAAGGGCGAGAACATCCCCGAACCAGGGATCCCCGAGAGCTTCAAGGTGCTCATCAAGGAGATGCAGTCCCTCTGCCTCGACGTGGAGGTGCTTGCGACGGACGGGTCGGAGATCGAGATGCACGAGCTCGACGAGGACGTGTTCCGGACGGCTGAAGAGCTCGGGATCGACATCAGCAGGCCAGAGCGCGGATCGGACGAGGAAGACGAGCGGCGCGCGGCTGAGAGGAGCTTCTCGTAATGGCGTTGGACGTGAACACCTTCGACCAGTTGCGGATCGGGCTCGCCACGGGCGACTCCATCCGCGGGTGGTCCAACGGAGAGGTGAAGAAGCCCGAGACCATCAACTACCGGACGCTCCGTCCGGAGAAGGACGGTCTGTTCTGCGAGAAGATCTTCGGTCCGACCAAGGACTGGGAGTGCTACTGCGGCAAGTACAAGCGCGTGCGCTTCAAGGGGATCATCTGCGAGCGTTGCGGGGTCGAGGTCACGAGGTCCAAGGTGCGCCGCGAGCGGATGGGGCACATCGAGCTCGCCGCTCCCGTCGTGCACATCTGGTACCTGCGCGGCACGCGTAGCTGGCTCGCCTACCTGCTCATGGGCACCGAAGCCCGGGAGGAGCTGAAGGCGAAGCAGCTCGAGAAGGTCATCTACTTCGCCGCGAACCTCGTGACCTGGGTCGACGAGGACAAGCGCCATGCGGACCTCCCGAACCTCGAAGCAGAGCTGTCAGAGGAGGTCTCCGAGATCGAACGCCGGCGCGACCTCGAGATCGATCGGCGTTTCAAGGCCCTCGAGGAGGAGCTCAAAGAGCTCGAGACCCAGGGCGCGCGCGACGCCGAGGTGAAGGCGCGCCAGCGCGCGGCCGAGAAGGAGATCGGCTCGCTGCGCGAGCGGGCCGACGACGAGATCGAGCTCGCCAAGCGCGCCCTCGACGAGCTGCGGAGCCTCCACGCCCGCAAGATCCTCGAGGACGAGCTGCTCTGGCGAGAGCTGCACCTGCGCTACTCGGACTACTTCGAAGGCGGCATGGGCGCGGAGGCGATCCAGCGGCTCATCGACCGGATCGACTTCGATGCAGAGGAAGTGAAGCTGCGCGAGATGATCGACGCCTCGGACGGCCGTCGGCCGCTCTCCACGCAGCGTCGGCAGAAGGTCATCAAGCGGCTCAAGATCGTGACCGCCTTCAACCGGCGCGACGAGCACGGCCGCAGGGTGAACGACCCTCGCGCCATGATCCTCGAGGCAGTCCCGGTGATCCCGCCCGACCTGCGCCCGATGGTCCAGCTCGACGGCGGCCGCTTCGCCACCTCCGACCTGAACGACCTCTACCGCAGGGTCATCAACCGCAACAACCGGCTGAAGCGCCTTCTCGACCTCGGAGCGCCCGAGATCATCATCAACAACGAGAAGCGCATGCTCCAAGAGGCCGTCGACGCGCTGTTCGACAACGGCCGCCGCGGCCGGCCGGTGACGGGGCCGGGCAATCGCCCTCTCAAGTCCCTCTCGGACATGCTCAAGGGCAAGCAGGGCCGGTTCCGCCAGAACCTGCTCGGCA
>DAIRCY010000121.1:0-6114 GCA_036796435.1 Acidimicrobiales bacterium | reverse complement strand
GTCCCCCGCACGGCGCCGCGCCTGCTCGGCGAAGCAGCGGCCGCCCTCCGGACAGCGGTGCGCCCCGGGGCACTCGCGCGGACCCACGCTCACCATCGCCCACGCCCGCTCGTGAGGCTCGAAGGGGAGATCGCCCCGGTCGCCGCTCTCGGTCTCGGCGGACCATGCGAGCAACCGGCGCAGGTCCTCGGCGAGCCGGCCCGCGTCTGCGGGACCCGTCGGCCGTCCCTGCGTCGCGTCGCTGCCGTCTCCCTCGGGCCACAGGTCGTCGGCCGCCGCGCCGAGCTCCTGCTGTACGCCGCGGCCGCCCACCTCTGCGGCGCGCTCGAGGCAGAGGTAGTTCGCCCGGCCCTTCAAGACTGCGAAGGACACCGGGTGTGCGAGCGCCCGCGAGAGGGTGGGGAGGTCCTTCCCGGCCAGCTGCTCCTGCAAGGCCTTGGTCGCCGTCGCCACGACGACGCGCTCGCCCGACATGACAGCGGGGACGAGGTAGGCGAGCGACTTGCCCGTGCCCGTGCCTGCGCGCACCACGAGGTGCCGCCCCGATGCGATGGCGCGGGCCACCGCGCGGGCCATCTCCACCTGGCCGGGCCGGTCCTCCCCGCCGTTGGGCAGGGCCGCCGTCACCTTCTCGAGAACGCCGGCCACGTCGTCGCTGCCCACGCATGCGACGGTAGCGGGGCGGGGTGACCGTCTCGTGGCGGCCGCGACCTAGGGTGGTGGCCCGTGAAGGGCGTCCTCCTCGCCGGCGGGACCGGCTCGCGCCTGTACCCGCTCACCAGGATCACGAACAAGCACCTCCTGCCCATCTACGACCGGCCGATGGTGCAGTGGGCGATCGAGGCGGTCGTGAACGCCGGGATCCACGACATCATGCTCGTCACCGGCGGGACGCATGCCGGCGAGTTCCTACGGCTCCTCGGCAACGGCCACGAATTCGGCATCGACCGTCTCAGCTACGCGTACCAGGAGCGTCCGGGCGGGATCGCCGAGGCGCTCGGCCTGGCGGAGCGGTTCTGCGAGGGCGAGCCGGTGCTCGTCATGCTGGCCGACAACGTGGTCGAGCGGTCCATCCGCCCGATGGTCGACGCCTTCCGCGCACAGCCCGAGGGGGCGCGGATCCTGCTGACCCGAGTTGAAGAGCCCGAGCACCTTCGCCATCTGGGCGTCCCCGAGCTCGACGCGGACGGGCGGGTCGTGCGCATCGTCGAGAAGCCCGACGAGCCGCCGTCCTCGTTCGGTGTGACGGGCATCTACTGCTACGACGCCGGGGTCTTCGAGGTGATCAAGACCCTGGAGCCGTCGGGACGCGGCGAGCTCGAGATCACCGACGTGAACAACCACTACGTCTCGGTGGGCTCGATGCGCTACGACGTCCTCGAGGGGTTCTGGGGGGATGCGGGCGAGTCGATCGACGCCTACTACTCGGTGAACGACTTCGTCCGCGAGTTCGGGGCGAACAAGGCCTGAGCGGCAGGGGTCCGGGTCCGGGCCGACGAAGCCCGACGACGGCTCAGGGCGCGAAGAGCGTGCGGTCGTCGAGCCGCATCGCCCGCCGCACGCTCGCCGCCACGCCGGCCGCGTCGAGTCCGGCATCTGCGAGGACCGAGTCCGCCTTGTCGTGGGGGAGGTAGGCGCGGGGGATGCCGAGCGTCGCGACCGGCGGCGCGCTCCGGTGCGCCTCGTCGGCGGCGCGGGATATGGCGTCCGCGAGGAAGGTCCCTGCGCCGCCCGTGCGGAGCCCGTCCTCGGCCGTGACGACGAGCCGGTGTCGGGCCGCGTCAGCGATCATCACCGGATCCGGAGGGCTCACCGCTCGCACGTCCCACACCGTCGCCGAGATGCCTGTGTCCGCGAGCCGCTCGGCCGCCGAAACGCAGGCCGCAACGAGCTTGCCCACGCCGAGCAGGCACACCGACCCGTCCCCCTCGCACAATACCGTCGCCTCGAGCCCGCGGCCCGCCGCCGCGTGGCGTGCGGGCGTGGTCGGGAACCGGATGGTCGACGGGCCCGGCAGGTCGAGGGCGGTCTCCAGCATCGCCTCGAGGTCCTCGGCGCTCGACGGGGCGAGCACGGTCATCCCGGGCACGGCGAGCGACAGGACGAGATCGAAGATGCCGTGGTGGCTCGGCCCGTTGTCCCCCGTGATGCCCGCGCGATCGAGGGCGAAGACGACCGGGAGGTGGTGCAAGCCCACGTCGAGGTTCATCTGGTCGAACGCGCGCGAAAGGAACGTCGAGTAGACCGCGACCACCGGGCGCAACCCGCCCATGGCCATGCCGGCCGCCGCGGTGACCTCGTGCTGCTCGGCGATCCCGACGTCGAAGAACCGGTCGGGGAAGCGCGCCTGGAAGGGGAGCAGGCCCGTCGGTCCCGGCATCGCGGCGGTGAGGGCGACCACCTCTGGCCGGCGCTCCGCGACGCGGATGAGGGCCCTCGTGAACGCGTCCGTGTAGGTCGCGACGGGCACCTGGCTCCCGTCCGCCCACGGCTCCTCCGCCTGCTGCGCGCCGACGGCGTGCTGTGAACCGCCGGCGTGTTGTGATGAACCGACGGCCTCGGCCGGGCTCGAGGCGGCCTCGACGCTCGCGGGGTCGGCCACCGCAGCCTGGGGGCGCCGGCGCTGGGGCGTGGCGGCCGCCTTCACGTCGTGGAGGCACTGGACCTCGTCCTCTTCGGCGGGTGCGTAGCCCCGGCCCTTCTGGGTGAGGACGTGCACCACGATGGGGCCGTCCCACTCGCTCGCGTGCAGGAGCGCCTGCTCGGTCTGCGCGATGTCGTGGCCGTCGATCGGGCCCGCGTAGCGGACACCGAGCGACTCGAAGAACGTATGCGGGGAGACGACCTCCCGCAGCGCGCTCGTGAGGCCGTGCACGCCGGCATAGGCGAAATCTCCGACGCCGGGCAGGTCGCGCAGGATCTGGCGCAGCCGCTCGCGCGTCTGCACGTACGTCGGGTTCAGCCGCAGCGTCGTGACGCTTCGGGAAAGGAGCGAGACCGTCGGCGCGTAGGACCGGCCGTTGTCGTTCAGCACGACGAGCACGCGGCGACCGGAGTGGCCGAGGTTGTTCAGGGCTTCGTAGGCCATCCCTCCCGTGAGCGCCCCGTCGCCCACCACCGCGACGACCCGGCGGTCGCCCCCCGAGCCGGCGAGCTGCCCCTCGAGGGCCCAGGCGCTCGCCAGGCCGTGCGCGTACGACAGCACCGTGGAGGCGTGGCTGTTCTCGATCCAGTCGTGGTCCGACTCGGCGCGGTTCGGGTAGCCCGAGATGCCGCCCTTCTGGCGCAAGGAGCGGAAGCCGTAGCGCCTGCCCGTCACGAGCTTGTGGATGTAGGCCTGATGACCCGTGTCCCAGAGGATCGCGTCGTGCGGCGAGTCGAACACGCGGTGGAGCGCCAGCGTCAGCTCGACGACGCCGAGGTTCGACCCGAGGTGGCCCCCGGTGGTGGTCACCGACTCGACGATGAACGCCCTGATCTCCTCTGCGAGCGCGGCGAGCTCGTCGGGGCCGAGCGATCGGAGGTCGGTGGGCGTCTCGATGCGGGGGAGGATCGTCATGGCGAAGAGGGCCGCAGGGCCGTGCGCGGCTTCGGCAGCCACGCTACCCGTTCCCCGCCTCCCGACCCGCTCAATCCCCCCGCGGCGGGCGGGGGCCCCGCCATTACGATACCGCCCGTGCCTGACGTCCCTTCTGCTGGTCCTTCCGTCGCCGCGCCACTCATCGACCCCCCGGTCCTCGAACGCGTCCTCGCGGCCGCAGTCCGCCGCGGCGGCGACATGGCCGAGGTGTTCGCCGAGGACCGGCAGGTCTCCGGGGCATCGCTCGACGACCGCAAGGTCGAAGAGCTGTCGTCGGGCCGCGAGCGTGGCGCCGGGATCCGGGTCGTGGTCGGCGAGACGACCGGATTCGCACACACCGCGGACCTGAGCGAGGCCGGCCTGCTCGAGGCGGCCAGCGCCGCTGCGGCCGTCGCTCGGGAAGGCGGCGGTGGGGTGCGCACGGTCGCCCTGGGGTCGCGCCAGGCGCGGGTGGCCCGCGCCGACGTGCTCCCCGCGAGCGTCGCAAAGTCGAAGAAGCTCGAGCTTCTCGCCCGCGCCGACGACATCGCGCGCTCGACGGGGAGCGAGATCACCCAGGTGCAGGTGGGCTACGGCGACTCCCGCCGCCGCGTCCTCGTCGCGAGCACCGACGGAGTCTTCGCGGAGGACGACCAGGTGCGCACCCGGTTCAACGTGGTGTGCATCGCCTCGGGCGACACCGGCATGCAGACCGGCTACGAGAGCGTCGCCCGCACGATCGGCTTCGAGCTCTTCGACCAGGTGGACGTCGAGGAAGTCGCCCGTGCCGCCGCCAGGCGCGCAATCTCCAAGCTCACCGCGAGGCCGGCGCCGTCGGGCGAGGTGCCCGTCGTGCTCGCCGGCGGATCGGGAGGGATCCTCTTCCACGAGGCGTGCGGGCACGGACTCGAAGCGGACCACATCGTGAAGGACTCCTCGGTCTACGTCGGCCGAGTCGGCGAGCAGGTCGCGAGTCCGCTCGTCACGCTCGTGGACGACGGCACCATCGCGGGCGAGTGGGGGAACTACGCCATCGACGACGAGGGGAGGCCCGCCGCTCGCAACGTGCTCATCGACCGCGGCGTGCTGACGGACTACATGTGGGACTGGTTGCGCGCGCGCAAGGAGGGACGGCAGTCCTCGGGGAACGGCCGGCGCCAGAGCTATCAGCACCTGCCGATGGTCCGGATGACCAACACCTTCCTGCTCGCCGGCGACGAGGACCCAGAAGAGATCGTGGCCCAGACCCCGAGCGGCGTGTACGTGGCGAAGCTCGGCGGCGGCCAGGTCAACACTGCGACCGGCGACTTCGTCTTCGGCACGACCGAGGCGTACCTCATCGAAGACGGCCACCTGACCGAGCCCCTCCGCGACGCCAACCTGATCGGGAACGGCCCCGAGGTGCTCCGGCGCATCGACGCGGTGGCGCACGACTTCTCCATGACCCCCGGCACGTGCGGCAAGGACGGGCAGAGCGTCCCGGTCGGGTGCGGTCAGGCGACGTTGCGCATCACGGGCGTCACGATCGGCGGCACGGCGGCGTGAACGAGCTCTTGGACCTCGCCAGGTCGGTCGTCGACCGGGCGGGACCCGGGGAGGCCGTCGAGGCGTACGTCGCGCGCGGGCACGACACCGACGTACGGGCGTTCGCCGGGGAGGTCGAGCAGCTCGCGTCGGCCAGCTCGGCGGGGATCGGGGTTCGCGTGGTGCTCGGCGCCCCGGGTGAAGAGGGCAACCGGGTCGGCTTCGCGTGGGCGGGGTCGCTCGAGCCCGGCGTCGTGGACGCGGTCCTCGAGGACGCCCGCGACAATGCGACCTACGCGACCCCCGACCCCCACGTCGCGCTCGCAGAGCCAGACGGGGTCGCACCCGCGGAGCTCGATCTTTGGGATCCGGCGTTCGGGTCGGTCTCGACCGACGACAAGGTGAAGATGGCGCTCGAGCTCGAACGCATGGTCCGGGGCGCGGACCCGCGTGTGCGGCAGGTGGAGTCAGCGGACTACGGCGATGCGAGTGTCGAGGTCGCACTCGCGTCGACGACCGGGATCCGCGCCGCGACGCGCCGGACCTCCGCCTACGTGTCGGTGTCCGCGATCGCGAGCGACGGGACGGACTCCCAGACGGGGAGCGGTTTCAGCGTGGGGAGAGCGCCGACCGCCCTCGACCTCGAGCGCGCCGGCGACGACGCCGTCCTCCGGGCGGTCCGGCTCCTCGGAGCGGGCAAGGTCGACTCGGGCCGCTTCACCGTCGTCTTCGACCCGCGCGTCGTCTCGACCCTGCTCTCGGTCGTCTCGTCCGCGCTCTCCGGAGAGGCCGTGGTGAAGGGCAGGTCCTTCTTCGCAGGGCGGCTCGGCGAGGAGGTGGCGAGCGCCGGAGTCACGTTGGTCGACGACCCGACCGACCCGCGCGCCTACGGCGCGGCGACGTTCGACGGCGAAGGCCTCGCCTGCCGCCGCAACGTGCTCATCGACGGTGGGGTCCTTCGCGGCTTCGTCTACGACAGCGTCTCGGCCCGCCGGGCGGGGACCGCCTCCTCGGGGGCGGCGGTGCGTGGC
>DAIRCY010000120.1:0-6552 GCA_036796435.1 Acidimicrobiales bacterium | reverse complement strand
GGCGCACGGACCGGACCATGTTGGCAATTCGCCCGGGATGGGGGGGCGCGTCGGGCGAGCCGAACTCCATGATGCCGCCGAGCCTGACCCGGTCCCCCTGCGGCGTCACGGCGATGCGCTCGGCCGGGAAGTAGAGCGGCCCTGCGAAAGGACGGGGGGAGGCGAGGGTGAAGCTGTAGCCGCGCCCCCCGTAGACGGCTACGCGCACCCCGTGGCCGGACAAAAGACGCGTGGCCCACGCGCCGGCGGCCACGACGACCGCGTCCGCACGGAGGTCGACGACGGGCCCGCGCACGACGAGCGACCCGTGGCGCCGTCCGATGGACGACACCTCCGCGCCGTCGACGATCGTGCCGCCGCGCTCGCGGACGCTCGCCGCCAGCGCGCTCACGTAGCTCGAGGGCGTCACGAAGTGCTGTTCCCGGATCGCCACGCCCGACGCGACCCGATGGGAGACGTGGGGCTCGACGGCGCGGACCTCGTCTCCGGAGAGGAGGGCCACTCCCTCGTCGTGGCCCTCGGGCGCGACCTCCCGCATCTCGTGCACGAAAGGCGCGAGCTCGTGACCCGGTCGGAAGCAGGCGAGCACGTCCCCACGCACCGCGCCGACAGACACGCCGCCCACGCGCTGGTGCTCGAACGACTCGTCGACCATCGCGCTGAGCACGCGGTAAACCGCAAGACTCCTGCGCCAGGTGCGGTTGGTGCACGCGCGCACCATGCGCGCCATGAAGCGGACGAGCTGCAGGTCGAAGGGCCGGAGCACCGCGACGGGGGAGCCGGGGGTGACGACCGCACGCACGCCGTAGCGCAGGATGCTCGGCTCGGGAAGCGGCGCCGCCATCGAGGAGCAGACGAAGCCCGCGTTCTGCCACGACGCGCCGGCGCCCGGACGGGACCGGTCGACCACGGTGACCTCGACGCCGAGCTCCTGGAGCGACCAGGCACAGGACAGCCCGACGATCCCCGCACCGACGACGAGCGCTCGCGAGGGGGCCCGATGGCCCGGCGCCGTTGCAGGGGTGAGATCGGACAAAGGGTCAATCCTCTCTGCGGCGCACGTCGCGCGCCGGGTCATGGTAGTGGCGGGGGCTACGTTCGGCCTGTGCTCATCGGCGCGCACGTGCGCACTGCCGGCTCGCTTCTCGGGGCGCTCGCGCGCGGCCGGGCGGTCGGCGCGGACGTCGTCCAGATCTTCACGCAGAGCCCGCGGATGTGGCGGTCGACCCGCCACGACCCCGAGCAGCTCGCCCGCTACCGCGACGCCCAGGCCGAAGACCCCTGCATCGTCGCGACGTACTGCCACGCTTCCTACCTCATCAATCTCGCGAGCTCCGACCCGGTCCTCCTCGAGCGCTCGAGGAAGACGCTCGCGTCCAACCTGGCCGCCGCGCGGGCACTCGGGGCGGCCGGACTCGTCGTGCACGTCGGGAGCCACCTCGGTCGCGGCTTCGATGCGGTCGCCGACCAGGTGGTGGAAGGACTCCTGTGGGGGCTCGGCGCCACGCCGACACGCGGCGTCGGAGGGGCGTGCCCGATCCTCGTCGAGAACACCGCGGGCGCCGGCGGGTCGATCGGCGCCAGCCTCGAGGAGCTCGGCGTCCTCCTCGAGCGCGCCGGGGCGGGCGACGCGCTGGGCATCTGCCTCGACACCCAGCACCTGTGGGCGTCGGGGGTCTCCTTCGGCTCGCCCGCCGAGGCGGACGAGGTGGTGGCCGCCCTCGACGCGACGGTCGGGCTCCGTGCGCTGCGCTGCCTCCACCTGAACGACTCGAAGACCGCCCTCGGCTCGAGGGCCGACCGTCACGCGAACCTCGGGGTGGGGACGATCGGAGAGAAGGGGCTCGGCTGTCTGCTCGCGCACCGCGCGCTCGAGGGGCTGCCTGCCATCTTGGAGGTCGCAGGCGCCGGGGACGGCCCCAGGGCCGAGGACGTGGCCTCGGCCCGCGAGATCCTCTCGGCCGGGCGGCGCCTGTGGGAGGAGACGGGCCGGCCGGCGGCAGAATGGGAGAGACGACCGAGCCGAACGGCCAAGGAGGAGCGTTGAGCGACACCCGGATCGAGACCGACAGCATGGGGGAGATCGAGGTGGCCGCGGACCGCTACTGGGGGGCGCAGACCGAGCGGTCCCTCCATCACTTCGCGATCGGCAGGGACGTCATGCCCCGTCCGATGCTGCGCGCCTTCGGAGTGCTCAAGGAGGCGGCCGCCCTCGTCAACGCAGATCTCGGCATCCTCGACGCGCGACGCGCAGAGCTCATCGCGACCGCTGCGCGCGAGGTCGCCGAGGGGAAGCTCGACGAGCAGTTCCCGCTGCGCGTCTGGCAGACCGGCAGCGGGACGCAGACGAACATGAACGCGAACGAGGTCATCTCGAACCGGGCGATCGAGCTCGACGGCGGTGTGCGCGGCTCCAAGTCGCCCGTCCACCCGAACGACCACGTGAACATGTCCCAGTCCTCCAACGACACGTTCCCGACGGCCATGCACGTCGCGGTCGCCGAAGAGCTCGTGCGCAGGCTGGTGCCGGCGGTCCGCGCGCTGCGCGATGCGCTCGACGAGAAGGCCGCCGCGTTCGCCGGGATCACCAAGATCGGACGGACGCACCTCATGGACGCGGTCCCGCTCACGCTCGGCCAGGAGTTCTCCGGCTACGTGGCACAGCTCGACGCCGACCTGGTCCGGGTCGAACAGACGCTGCCCGGCCTCTACGAGCTCGCGCTCGGAGGCACGGCGGTAGGCACCGGGCTCAACGCCCCCCCGGAGTTTGGCGCGCGTGTGGCGGCGAAGATCGCCGAGCTCACCGGCCTCCCCTTCGTCTCCGCACCAAACAAGTTCGCGTCGCTCGCCGCGCACGACGCTCTCGTCTGGACGAGCAGCGGGCTCCGGGTGCTCGCCGGCTCGTTGAACAAGATCGCAGACGACCTCCGATGGCTCGGGTCGGGACCGCGGAGCGGCCTCGGCGAGCTCGTGCTGCCGGCGAACGAGCCGGGCTCGTCGATCATGCCGGGGAAGGTGAACCCGACGCAGTCCGAGGCGATGATCATGGTGTCGATCCAGGTCATCGGGAACGACACCGCGGTCGGGATCGCCGGAGCGCGCGGGAACTTCGAGCTGAACGTCAACAAACCGCTCATCGCGCACAACGTGCTGCACTCGATCGAGCTCCTCGAAGGGGCGTGCACCTCGTTTCGCAAGTACATGGTCGAAGGCCTCGAGCCCGACCGCGCCCAGATCGCGCGCCACCTCGAGCGCTCCCTCATGCTCGTGACCGCGCTGAGCCCGGTGATCGGCTACGACAAGGCTGCCGACGTCGCCAAGAAGGCGCACAAGGAGGGCATCTCGCTGCGCGACGCGGCGGTGGCGCTCGGGTACCTCACCGGCGAGCAATTCGACGAGGCCGTGCACCCCGAGGAGATGACGCACCCATGAGCGAAGTGCAAGTTGATCACGGGCCGCCTGTGGAGCAGGGGGCGTAGAGGTGGAAGGGGAGCGCGGGGTGCTCGGCCCCGAGGAGGCGGACGCCGCACTCTCGGAGAGGCGGCTGTCCTGGCGGCGCGACGGTGACGTCCTCGTAAAGCGGGTCCAGTTCCGCGACTTCGTGGGCGCGCTCGACTACGTGAACCGGGTCGGTGCGCTCGCCGAGGCCGCGGACCACCATCCCGACGTGGACATCCGGTTCAACACCGTCGTCCTGCGACTCACGACCCATTCTGCGGGCGGCCTCACGGGACGGGACCTCGCGCTCGCCATGCAGATCGACGCGCTGGACGACGCCCGCTGACGCTGCCCCTGAAGGGGAGCGGAGCCGAGCAGGCCTACTCGAGCAACCCCTGCCGGAGCGCGTCGACCACCTCGCTGCCCGCCCCGTGCGCAGCCGCGTAGCCCTCGACCGACCCGTGCTCCTCCCGAAGTCCGCGGAGGAGCGCATGGATGTTGTCGGGTGTGGCGGAGAACATCGTGGCTGCCACGCTTCGGATCTCCTCGGCTTGCTCGGGCAGGCGCTCGAGGAGGCGCGCCAGCACCCCGTCCATCGCCCTCGCGCTCAGCGCGTAGTCCTCGGCGATCGTCTCGTCCGGGATGCCGAGGAGGGCGAGGAGGACCGCGACCAGCACGCCCGTGCGGTCCTTTCCCGCTGCGCAGTGGACGATCACGGGTCGCGAATGCGGGCGGGCCACGATGGCCAAGGCCTGTGCGATCTGGCCGCCGGAGCGCCGCGCGATGTCGAGGTAGTGACCGGCGAACCACGACGGGCCCGCCTGGAACTCCTCGAACGGCGGGAGGTCCGCGACGAGCGGCAGGTGGTGGAAGCCGACGGGTATCTCGTCGACCGGGAACCGCTCGAGCTCGACCTCGGCGCGCGAGCGGAGGTCGATGACCGTGGCGATGCCGAGCGTGCGGACGATGGCGCGGTCGGGCCTGCTGAGCCGGGAGAGGTCGTCGGCCCTGAAGAGCGACCGCCAGCGGATGGTGCGGCCGTCACCGGCGCGATAGCCCCCGAGATCGCGGAAGTTCACGGCCCCTTCGAGCGCGATGTGGCGGTGGTGGGACGTGGCGCCCGCGGGCGGCGCCGCTGGGGGCTCGGGTGGGGGCTCGGGCACAGGCTCTTGCAAGGGGTCAGGGGCCGGGACCGGGCAGCGGGCTGGACCGCTCAGCGGACGGGGAGGTCCCACAGCGGGAACCACCGGGTGAGGTCCGCTTCGACCGGCAGGTCCGACCCGAGGAGCGAGCGCACCCGCAGCTCGAGCTCGCTGTCGCGCCGCTCCTTGCCCACCGGGGCGAAGGGATAGAAGGTGCCTCGCTTGAAGAGGTAGACGAGGAAGAAGGGCTTCGCCGACGAATCTGCTCCCGTCGCGGGGGTCACCCCGAAGACCGAGCACAGGAGCTGGGGCCCCCATCCGTTCTCCGCCAGCAAGGAGTTCACGAGGTGGACCCGGTTCACGAGGTCTTCCACGTCGCCGTCGTCGAGGAGGAGCCACCGGTAGCCGTAGGCGTCTTCGGCCTGCGTCAGCAGGCCGGCCTTGGAGCCGCCGCCCGACCCGGTCTCCACGGCCCCGGCTTCCGCGGTCGGACCGGTCGGGGCGGCACCCTCAGCCGTCGCCTGGCCCGCTGCGGCAGGGTCGTCGGGGATGTCGAGCAGCTCGGCGATCTGATGCTGGACGTCGGCGGCCGACTGGCCGGCCGGCGGCATCCAGCAGACCCCCGCCTTCCCCGACAGCACGAGTCCGGCCGACGTCTGGAGCGTGACGGCCGCGGACGGCAGCGCGAAGAGCGCGTCGAGGTTCGGGCGGACCGGTTTGGTGCGACCGAGGAGGCTGTCGAGGAAGCCCACGGAGCGGGGATCAGAGCTGCGGCGGCTGGGCGGGGCCCGGCCTCAGCGGGGCTGCCCCAGCTGCGCTTCGAGCTGCGAGAGCTGGGCGAGGCGCCGCTCGAGGCTGGGATGGGTCGAGAACAGCGCGCTGAGCGAGAACCCGCCCCCCTGTCCGGACTGTCCAGGGCGGGTGGTGATCGCCGGCGTGAAGAAGAACGCGTTGAAGGCTTCGGCCTTGCGCAGGTCGCGCGTCGGGATCCTCGCCATTTCGCCGGACACCTTCACGAGAGCCGACGCGAGCAACGACGGCCGCCCGATGAGGAGGGCGCCGGAACGGTCTGCGGCGAGCTCACGGTAGCGGGAGAGCGCCATCGTGAGGAGGTAGCTGATCGCGTAGACGATGATCGAGACGAGCATGACCGCCATCTCCATCAGCACGATCTGGCCGGCGCCCTGATTCCGCCCGCCGCGACCCCCGCCGCCGAACATGGTGGCGAACAGCATCATCCGGGTGAGGAGGCCCGCGAGGACGCCGAGGGAGCTCGCGATGGTCATGATCGCGACGTCGCGATGCGCCACGTGCGACAGCTCGTGGGCGAGCACCGCCTCGATCTCGGGCTCGTCGAGGCGCCGCATCAGCCCGGTCGTCGCGCACACGACCGCGGCCTTCGGGCTACGGCCGGTCGCGAACGCGTTCGGCATGTCGACATCCGCGATCGCCACACGGGGCTTGGGCATGTCCGCCAGCGCGCAGAGCCGGTCGACTGCCCCGTGCAACTGCGGCGCCTGCTCCGGCGTCACGATGCGCCCGTGCATGCCCCAGAGCGCGATCTTGTCCGAGAACCAGTACTGGACGAAGAGCAATCCGAAGATCACGACGAACATGATCACGAAGCTCTTGAAGACCGCGAAGAGGATGGCGCCGAACGCGGCGTAGAGGATTACGAGGAAGAGTCCGGTGAGGAACATGCGGGTCGTCAGTCCCCTGTCTGCGGGGATCCGCCCTGCGGTGGTCATTGCTCGGTGCCTCCAGTAGCCACGTCGTCTGCCGTGGCCGGTTCCATCGTGTCGACCGTGGCGGTCGCGTCAATTGTCGCTGTTCCGCCGCCGGTCGCGGCGTCACCCCCGGGTGCAGCGGTACCGGCCGGTTGCGCCGCCCCGGTCTCGGCGGCCCCGTTCTCGGCGGCCCCGTTCTCGGCGTCCCCGGTCTCGGCGGCCCCGTTCTCGGCGGCCCCGTTCTC
>DAIRCY010000119.1:0-6665 GCA_036796435.1 Acidimicrobiales bacterium | reverse complement strand
CCGGCAGCTCGCGTCCCCCGAGGCCCGCCCCTTCGGCGTCGATCGGCCAACGACCTCCCCAACCCCAGGGCGCCGCCCCGCGTCCCGCGCCCGGCGGCGCGGGTCAGCGACCGCCTCGCCCCGTCAGCCCCTCGGGCAAGCCAGTTCCCCCGCCCCCGAACAGGCCGCCGCTCGGTCCGAGCGGACGGCCGATCCCTCCGCCTCCGGGCATGGGCGGCCGTCGTCCGTCGCCACCGCCCGGCCGTCCCGCCTACCCCCCGCGCACCGGTGGGCGACCGTCTGGGACCGGTGGTGGAGGTCGCCCCGGAGGCGGCGGCGGGTTCCTGCCCCGCAGCGGCGGCGGAGGAGCTGGCGGCGGCTTCGGCAGGCCGAGCGGTCCGGGAGGGCCGCCGAGCGGCCGCGGCGGTCTCGCGGGTCGGCGCCCGCCCCCGCGCAGGGCGCGCCGCCGCCGTCGGAACCTCGAGGAGCTCGAGCCGACGCAGCTCACGACCTACACGCCGTCGACGGCGCCCGTCCCCGAGGGCGAGATCATCGTGGAGCGCGGCTCGACGGCGCGCGACCTCGGCCCGAAGCTGAACCGTTCGGCCGGCGACGTCGTCCGCTTCCTCCTCCTGCAGGGCGAGATGGTCACCGCGACCCAGTCGCTCACCGACGACATGATCGAGCTCTTCGCGGCCGAGCTCGGCGCCAACGTGCGGCTCGTCGACCCCGGCGAGGAGCGTGAGGCCGAGCTGCTCGCCAAGTACTTCGAAGACGAGGACGAAGAAGAAGAGCGCGAGGAGGACCTGCGCCCGCGGCCCCCGGTGGTGACCGTGATGGGACACGTCGACCACGGCAAGACGCTCCTTCTCGACCGGATCCGCCAGTCCAACGTCGTCGCGGGCGAAGCCGGCGGGATCACCCAGCACATCGGCGCCTACCAGGTGACATGGCGCGACCACGCGATCACGTTCATCGACACGCCGGGCCACGAGGCGTTCACGGCCATGCGCGCCCGCGGTGCGGAGGTGACCGACATCGTCGTGCTCGTGGTCGCGGCGGACGACGGCGTCATGCCCCAGACCGTCGAGGCGATCGACCACGCAAAGGCGGCGGAGGTCCCGATCGTCGTCGCGATCAACAAGATGGACCGGCCGGACGCGAACCCCGACCGCGTGCTCCAGCAGCTCGCGGAGCGCGGCCTCGTCCCAGAGGCGTGGGGCGGCGACACGATCGTCGTACAGGTCTCCGCCCTCGAGAGCTCCGGCATCGACGACCTCCTCGAGCAGATCACCCTCGTCGCGGAGGTCGAAGAGCTGCAGGCGAGCCCCGAGGGCCGCGCGCGGGGCACGGTGCTCGAAGCGAACCTGGAAGCGGGGCGCGGGCCGGTGGCCACCGTCATCGTCGAGTCCGGGACGCTCCGCATCGGGGACCCCGTCGTGGCGGGCGCCGCGTGGGGCAGAGTGAAGGCGCTCGTCGACGACCACGGCGATCACGTGAAGGAGGCGCTCCCGTCGATGCCGGTCCAGGTGCTCGGCTTCTCCGAGCCGCCCCAGGCGGGCGACGAGCTCCGGGGTGCGAAGGACCTCACCACGGCGCGCACCCTCGGCGAGGCGCGGGCGCAGCGGTTCCGCCTGTCCGGCCATCTCCCGGCTCCGTCGGCCGCGACGGGCGCCCGTCTCGAAGACCTCTTCGAGCAGATCCAGCGTGGCGAGACGGCGACGCTGAACCTGGTCCTGAAGGCCGACGTCCAGGGATCGCTCGAGGCCGTCACCGAGAGCCTACGCAAGCTCGAACGAGACGACGTGAAGCTCTCCTTCGTCCACCGTGGCGTCGGCGGGATCACGGAGAACGACGTCCAGCTGGCACGTGCCTCGAACGCGACGATCATCGGATTCAACGTCCGGCCGGACCGCCGGTCCCGCGAGCTCGCCGCGCTGAACGACGTCGAGATCCGCACCTACGAGATCATCTACAAGCTCCTCGAGGACATCGAGGCGGCCATGCTCGGCATGCTCACCCCGGAGACCGAAGAAGTGATCACCGGCGAGGCCGAGGTCAGGCAGATCTTCCGCGTCCCGAGGATCGGCGCGATCGCCGGCTGCTACGTGCGGGAAGGGACCATCACGAGAGGCTCCAAGGTCCGGTTCCTGCGCGACGGCGTCGTGATCTGGCGGGGCACCGTCAACTCGTTGCGGCGCTTCAAAGAAGACGTCCGCGAGGTCCAAGCCGGCTTCGAGTGCGGCATCGGCCTCTCCGACTACCAGAACCTGGAGGAGGGCGACGTGATCGAGACGTTCGAGGAGCGCGAGATCGCGCGGACCTGAAGTCCGGGATGCACTCGGGCCGCGACTACCCGCGCGCGCTGCGGGTGAACGAGGTGCTGCGCGAGATCCTCGGCGAGGAGATCGAGCGGCTCGCGGACGCAGACGAGCGGCTGCGTCTCGTGACGGTGACCTCCGTCGACACGAGCGCCGACCTTCGCACGGCCACGGTCTATCTGAGCGAGATGGACGAGGAGACCGCGGCGGCGCTCGCGGAGCGGCGCGGCCAGCTCCAGCGGACGGTGGGCCGCCAGGTGCGGATGAAAAGGACGCCGCGCCTGCAGTTCATGGGTGACCCGGCGGTGCGCGAAGGGGCGAGGGTCGAAGAGATCCTCCGCCGAATCGGCAGGCAACGGCCGGAGAGCGACGAGGGACCCGGCCGGTGAGCCGAACGGTGACCTCGGGGCCGACCGGGCTGCTCGTGGTGGACAAGGAGGCCGGCTGGACTTCCCACGACGTCGTCGCGCGCGTTCGCTCGATCTTCGGGCAGCGGCGTGCGGGACACGCCGGCACGCTCGACCCCGACGCCACCGGCGTGCTGCTCGTCGGCCTCGGACGGGTTACTCGTCTGTTGCGGTATCTCACCGCGCTCGGCAAGGAGTACACCGCCGAGATCGTGCTCGGGGTCGCGACGGACACGCTCGACTCGAGCGGGGCGGTCCTGCAGGAGTGGGACATGAGCGGCGTGACGGCCGCCGAGGTCCGCGACGCCGCTCGGACCCTCACCGGCTGCGTCCAGCAGGTGCCGCCGATGGTGTCGGCGGTGAAGGTCGGCGGCCGGAGGCTGCACGAGCTCGCGCGGCGCGGTGTCGAGGTCGACCGGCCCGTACGCACGGTCCGTGTCGACCGGTTCGACATCGAAGAGAGCGGGGAGCCAGGGGTGTTCCGCGCGACCGTCGCGTGCTCCTCGGGAACCTACGTGCGCACCCTGGCGGCGGACCTCGGAGCGGCGCTGGGCGGCGGCGCGCACCTCCGCCTGCTCCGGCGCACTCGCGTCGGCTCGTTCGGCGCCGACGAGGCGCAGAGAGTCGGCGAGCTCGACACCTCGTCGTTGCGCTCGCCGGCCGAGGCACTGCGCGACCTCGACCGCGTGACCGTCGACCCCGACATCGTGCAGGTGATCGCGCTCGGCCGGCCGCTCGACAAGGTGCCGATCGGCGCCACCGGGGAGGGGCCATGGGCGCTCGTGGACGCGACGGGCCGGCTGCTCGCGGTGTACGAGCAGACAGCGATGCACCGCATCCGCCCGGCCGTCGTCCTCGCGTCGCGGTGAACGCGCCCCTATATCCTTCGTCGGCGTGCGGGTCCTGAGCGAAGAGCAGTTCGGGCGGGACGCCGCGCAGGGCTCGGCGATCACGATCGGGGCGTACGACGGAGTGCACGTGGGGCACCGGCACCTCCTCGGCCTCGTGCGAGATCGGGCCGACACGCTCGGTGTCCCGGCGGTCGTCGTCACCTTCGATCGCCATCCCGCGAGCGTGATCAGGCCGTCCTCGGCTCCGTTGCTGCTCACCGACACCGAGCAGAAGCTCGAGCTCCTCGCCGGGTGCGGGATCGACGTCACCGTCGTCCTCCGCTTCGACGCAGCGCGCGCGAACGAGTCCGCGGAGGACTTCGTCGAAGAGGTGGTCCACGGCGCGCTCGGGGCCAGGGTGGTCGTCGTCGGGGCCGACTTCCACTTCGGCCACAAGCGGCTCGGGGACGTCGCGCTCCTCGGGCGCCTCGGCGAGGAGATGGGCTTCGAGGTGGTCGGGGTGCCCCTGGCGAGCGCCGGGGAGGGGACAGCGTCGGCGGATGACCGCGGCGCGGCCGTCTCCTCGACCCGCCTCCGCAAGCTCCTCGCGGAGGGGGACGTCGCCGCCGCCGCGCGCCTGCTCCTGCGCCCCCACGAGGTACGCGGGGAGGTGGTCCACGGCGACGGCCGAGGGGGGGCCCAGCTCGGGATGCCGACGGCGAACGTCGCCGTCCCCGAGGGCATCGCGGTGCCTGCGGTCGGCATCTACGCGGGCTGGTGCCGCCGCGCGGACGGGTCGTCGCACCCGGCGGCCATCTCCGTCGGCGTCCGGCCGACCTTCGAGGCGTCCCCCGGAGCGACCGGCCGGCCACTCGTGGAGGCCCACCTCATCGGCTTCGACGGCGACCTGTACGGCGAGCGGGTGGGCGTGGCCTTCGCCGAGCGGCTCCGAGACGAGCAGCGCTTCGAGCGGGTCGAGGACCTCGTCGCCCAGATGTGGGCGGACGTCGAGGCTGCCCGGCGGCTGCTTGCGGCGACCGGCTGAGGCGCCGCGGCCCTCGGGGGACCCGCTGGGGTGTAACGCTCCCCGACAGCCTGCTAACCTCGCGAGCAGGTTGCGGCGTCGCCGTGGCGGTCACCCAAAGGTATTTCGAGGTCTGTTCGCACATGCCCGAGAAGCAGGTCATCATCGCAGAGCACCGGCTCCACGAGTCCGACACGGGCTCGCCGGAGGTCCAGATCGCCCTGTTGACCGACCGCATCGCGCACCTGACCGAGCACCTCAAGATCCACAAGGGCGACCATCACACCCGCAGGGGTCTGATGAAGCTGATCGGACGCCGCAGGCGGCTCCTCGACTACGTGAGGGGCAATGACGTCGAGCGGTACCGGACGATCATCGGCCGCCTCGGGATCCGCCGCTAGCACCACGAACCGCCCGGCCACTCGGTCGGGCGGTCGCACAACAAGGAGAATGACGGGCACGCCGCGACGTCGGCTGCCAGTCGCCGATCACCCGGGACTCGCCGGGGTGGTCGACCACTGGGAACCGGCCACGGAGGTGCCCCCCGAATAAAGGAGCACCATTGGCCGAGGCCATTTCCGTGTCGGCGCCGATCAGCGGCACCGACCGATCCATGTCGTTCGAGGCGGGCAAGCTCGCCCAGCAGGCTGACGGCGCCGTTGTCGGGCGCATCGGCGACACCGTCGTGCTCGCGACCGTCGTCGCCGCGAGGTCCGTGCGGGAGGGGACCGACTTCTTCCCCCTCACCGTCGACATCGAAGAGCGGGCGTACGCGGCCGGGAAGATCCCGGGCTCGTTCTTCCGCCGAGAGGGCAAGGCGTCGGACCAGGCGATCCTCACCTGCCGCCTGATCGACCGGCCGCTTCGCCCGTCGTTCCCGAAGGGCTTCCGCAACGAAGTCCACGTCGTCGGCACCGTCTTCGGCGCCGACCAGGTGAACCCCCACGACGTGCTCGCGATCAACGCGGCTTCCGCGGCGCTCATGATCTCGGGGATCCCCTTCGACGGGCCGATCGGCGCGGTGCGGATCGCGTACTCGACCGACGGCACCTGGATGCCGCACCCGAGCTTCCAGGAGGGCGACGAGTCGACCTTCGAGCTGGTCGTGGCGGGGAGGGCACTGTCGGAGGAGCGCGACGCCGACGTCGCCATCATGATGGTCGAGGCCGGCGGCACCGAGCGTTCGTGGCAGTTCTACGAAGACGGCGCGCCGAAGGTCACCGAGGAGGTGCTGGCCGAAGGACTCGAGTCCGCCAAGACCTGGATCCGCGAGTCCATCAACCTGCAGCGTGAGCTCGTCGCCCGCGTCGTCGAGTCGCGCGGCCCGATCGAGCCCATCTCGTTCCAGACCTTCACCGACTACGGGGACGACGTCTTCGAGCGGGTGCAGGCTGCCGTCTCCGACCGGTTGGCCAAGGTCGTCTCCATCGCCGACAAGGCGACGCGCAACGCGGAGACCGAAGAGGTGACGGCGTCGGTCGTCTCGCAGCTCGCCGGCGACTTCCCCGAGCGTGAGCGGGAGATCGTCGCCGCGGTCCGCTCCCTCAACAAGAAGCTCGTCCGCAAGCGCATCGTCGAAGAGGGCCTGCGAATCGACGGCCGCGGCACGAGCGACATCCGGCCGCTCTCCGCCGAGATCGATCTCCTCCCGACGGCCCACGGCTCAGCGCTCTTCCAGCGGGGCGAGACCCAGGTGCTGAACGTCTGCACCCTCGGGATGCCGCGCATGGACCAGATGCTCGACACGATCACGCCGGACGAGTCCAAGCGCTACATGCACCACTACAACTTCCCGCCGTACTCGACGGGGGAGACGGGGTTCATGCGGGGTCCGAAGCGCCGGGAGATCGGCCACGGCCTCCTCGCAGAGCGTGCGCTCCTCCCGGTGGTCCCGCCGAAGGAGGAGTTCCCCTACGCGTTGCGGTGCGTCTCCGACGTCCTGTCGTCCAACGGATCGACCTCGATGGCGTCGGTGTGCGGGTCCACCCTCTCGCTCATGGCCGCCGGCGTCCCGATCAAGGCCCCGGTCGCCGGCATCGCCATGGGGCTCGTGTACGACGAGGGCCGGTACGTCACCCTGACCGACATCCTCGGCGCGGAGGAC
>DAIRCY010000118.1:0-6872 GCA_036796435.1 Acidimicrobiales bacterium | reverse complement strand
CGTGCCGGAGGACCTGGTCGCCCCGAACGCCGCCCCGCACGAGGAGCAGAACACCACGTCGAAGGCGCCGCCGGCGGGCGTGTCGACGACGGCGTGGGCGAGCGAGGAGTGCAGAGGTGTCCCGCAGGCCGCGCAAACCGGTTCGGCGGGCAGGTGGGCGGGGGAGGGGGCGGGCTCGGCGGTCGCCACCGCTGCCGGCGGCGCAGGCTCCGCCTCCTCACGGGCGGCGGCCGCCGGCGGACGGGACGCGTCCTGGCTGTTCGCCGCGCTCAGGAGGAGGTCGTCGCGCAGGGCTCCGATGTCGACGTTCAGCCCGCGCAGGACCTGCCCGGCGGTCCCTTCGACGTCGAGGACGCTGACGAGCACGTGGACCGCGTCCACCTCCTCGCTCTTCATCCGCAGTGAAAGCTTCGAGGCACGGTCGAGCGCCCTCGCGGCGCGATCGGTCAGGTCGAAGGGGCTGTCCGACCTCGGCGGTGGAGGAAGGTCGCGCCTCGCTAGCGCCTCGGCGACCTTCTCCCGGCAGGCCTTCAACGGTGCGCCGGCGCGGCGGAGCGACTGCGCAGCCGGGCTGTGGCCCTCGGCGAGCAGGCCGAGCAGCAGGTGCTCGGTGCCGATGTAGGGGTGCTTGAGGCGCCGCGCCTCGTCGCCGGCCAGGTCGATCGACCGTCGGGCGGCGACGCTGAAACGGTCGAGCACGCACCTGAACCTAGACCACTCGCGGCGGTCGAACGCCGAATGTCCATATGGATGCCTTTCGACGCCTACGGGCCGGCGGCGTGCTTGCATCTGGAGCATGGCCGAGGGGCACGCGCACGACCTGCGCACCTGGATGGTCGAGAACCCCGAAGAACTCGACCAGCTCGCCGGGCAGACCGCGCTCGTCGAAGGCGACGGCATCGAGCTCGCCGGCACCGTGGAGGTAACCGACGGCCCGACGATCACGGTCGTCTGCGACCAGGAATGCGGGTTCGCCGGGGACACCAGGACCGTGACGGTGAGCGTGTTCTCGCCGGCGGCGTACTTCCTACTGGCAGGGCCGGCCGTCGCCGACGACAAGCGACTCCGTTGCGGAGCGGACATGACGGTCGAGCGCATTGAACGCCGGCGGTGGCCGAGGGCTCGCCTCGACCTTCCTGTGACCCTCTGCCCTGTCCACGGGACCGACCTCGACTCGGTGCCCGGCAGGACGATCGACATAAGCGTCGGCGGTGCGTGCATCGAAACGTTGAGCCCGGTGGAGCACGCCGGCAGGGGCGACGTGAAGGTCGTGATCCGCATGGCCGAGGGGGCGGACATCGAGTGCAGCTGCGCGACGATCGCCATCGAGGAGATGGAGGACGGCTGGCGTTACCGGTTGTCGTTCATGGACCTCGACGACGACGGGGCGGCGCGTCTCGAGAAGCTGATGGCCTAGAGGGGTGGACGGGTCGATGCAGCGCGCGTAGCAGTCGGGCGGCCTGCTGGAAGTGGTTTGTCCGCGTCGAGGGTCTGGAACGCAAGTTCGGTGATCGGCGAGCATGCTTCATCACATGGGGGCCGTGCAGGTCAGCGGTGGCCGGCTGATGCGGCCATGAAGAACGGAGGGTGTCCCAGGATGACTGACGCAAGCGCAGACGTGCCGGCGCTGTGGACCATCGGCCGGCTTTCCCGGGCGATCAGGACACGCGAGTTGTCGAGCCGCGAGCTTCTCGAGAACTACCTGCGGCGGATCGGGACGCTGAACCCTGCGTTGAACGCCGTCGTGACCCTCGACGTGGACCGCGCGACGCAAGTGGCTGCAGCCGCCGACGAAGCGACCGCCCGCGGCGAGGCGAGCGGGATACTTCACGGTCTGCCGACGACGATAAAGGACGCCATCGAGACCGCCGGCATCCGTTCCACCGGTGGTGCGAAGGAATTGGAGAACCACGTGCCCGCCGCGGACGCGCCGGCCGTGGCGAGCCTGAAGGCCGCCGGCGCCATCGTGTTCGGCAAGACCAACGTCCCGAAATGGTCGGGTGACATCCAGGCGTACAACGACATCTTCGGCACCACCAACAACCCCTGGGACCACTCACGCACCACCGGTGGTTCGTCCGGTGGGGCGGCGGCGGCCGTATCCGCGGGCTTGACGAGCTTCGAACTGGGCACCGACATCGGCGGCTCGGTGCGGATACCGTCCAACTTCTGCGGAGTGTGCGGCCACAAGCCCAGCTTCGGCGTCGTGCCCCAGAGGGGCTACCTGGACCACGTCGGCGGGGGAACCACCGACGCGGACATCAACGTGTTCGGCCCGATCGCGCGAACCCCCGAGGACCTGCGCGTTCTGCTCGACGTCGTCGCGGGCCCGTCCGGTGAGGACGGCAAGGCTTGGCGCCTGGAGCTGCCGGCGCCGCGCCACGAGGACCTGTCGGATTACCGGATCGGTACGTGGCTCGACGATCCCGACTGCGAGGTCGACGCCGGCGTGGTGAAGGTGCTGGAGGAGGCGGCGTCGCTCCTGTCCCGGGCGGGAGCCAAGGTGAGCGGGGACAGGCCACCGATCAGTCTGGCGGAGTCGACCGAACTGTTCACCGCTCTCATCACGCCCGCGATCTCCGTCAGCGCGGACGACAGGGCCGTGGGAGAGGCGCTGGGTGGCTCGCACCGGGCGTGGATCGACCTCGACGTCGCGCGGGCGCGCATGCGGTCGGTCTGGGCGGAGTGGTTCCGCGACCACGACGTGCTGCTCTGCCCGGTGACGCCGATGCCGGCGTTCCCGCACGACCACACGGGAACGATCATGGACCGGACACTGACGATAAACGGCCGGGAGCGACCGCACGTGGGCGCCCTTTCGTGGACCGGCCTGGTGGGCGTCTCCTACCTGCCGTCCACCGTCGTGCCCGCCGGCTTCACCGGCGACGGGCTCCCGGTAGGCGTGCAGGTGGTGGGCCCCTACCTGGAGGACCACACCACGCTGATGGTGGCGTCGCGCCTCGCGGAGCTCACCGGCGGCTACGTCCCGCCTCCCGGCGTCTAGGGAGTTACCGCCGCCGGGCGCTGGCCCTTACAGAATCCTGATCGTTGCCTCTCAGTTCGGAAAAGACCTGGCTTCATGCTCTCTGGGCAACGCCGGGCTGTCCGGCGCCGTGAAGGTAACGACCAAGGAGCCCATCATGTTCATCAAGCCCCTCACCGGTCTGGCAGCCGCGGTGGTGACCGGAGTCGCCGGCCTCGCGATCCCCGCGGGCGCGCAGGCGGGCTCGAGCACCGCGCCGCCGGCCGCCGCCCGAGGTGCGAAGACCTGCAGCAATCCGGACTCCCACTGGCCCGCGTACGTGCAGGGGAAACCGGACGCGTTCGACGCCGGCGACGACGGCGTCTACATCTGGCACAACCCGAGCGGAGGATGGGGATTGAGGGTGAGCCACCCGCAGCTCCCCGGCAAGGCCAACCGCGTCGTCTTCACGGGCACGGTCGTGTCGAAGGGAAAGATCGGAAACGTCACCAAGGTCCGCGACGAGAAGGGTGACGTCGTCAAGGTCGGTCCCAAAGGCCACGCCCTGAGGTTCCGCTTCGTGGACTACGGCGGGGTGGACGGCGTCGACTTCACCACGACCTGCACGCCGGGACTGGCGGTGAGCCTCAAGACAGACAAGTCCACCTTGTCACCCCAGTACATCCACCTCGGCGACAAGAAGGTGAACCCGGGCAGCGACCCGTTCGCCATCCGTCGTCGCGACCGCGACACCGGGACGGTCGCGGTGACCCCCAAGTCCGGGTCGCGGCCCAAGAAGAGCTGAGCAGCTCCCATCAGGGGCGGGCCGGTGGTCTCCGGTCCGCCCACGGGCGCGCCTGCTCCAACTCGTACGCCAGCTCGAACAGGGTCCGCTCGCCTCCCACCCGTGCCGCGAACTGCAGGCCGATCGGGACCCCCGCCGCCGTCCACCACAGCGGGACGCTCATCGCGGGCGCACCGACGATGTTGTGGAGCACGGTGTAGTCGACGTACGCGCCGAGTCGCTCGACCAGCACGTCGAAGGGCGTGTCCCCCGCGATGTGCCCCGTCGGGACGGGGGGCGTGAGCATCACCGGCGACAGGATCACATCGTGGTCCTCGAACGACGAGTCGTATGGTCCCGCAAGCGCGAAGAGCCGTGACTTCGTCTCTTCCAGCGCACCTTCAGGGAGCGCTGCGGCGGTCGCCGCCATCGCCAGCGTGAACGGTTCCAGAACGCTCTCGTCGGGATCCGACCCGATGACGCCGGCGACCATGTCCCGCACCCCCAGCGCGCTCGAGGCGTACAGCACCGAGAAGTCCGCCATGACCGGGCGGGTATCGAACGCGTACGAGGCAGGCTCCACCCGGTGCCCGAGCTCCTCGAGCAGGCTCACCGTCGAGGCCACGGCTTCGGCGACCTCGGCAGAAGGCTGTGACCCTCCGAAGCTCTCGGTGAGCAGACCGACACGGAGTCGCCGGCCGCTCGGCCCCTCGACCCGACCGACGCGTGGCATCCCGGGCGGCAGATCCTCTCTCTCCATCAACGCGAACAGGGCCGCCGAGTCGCGCACCGAGCGGGACAGGCAGTGCTCGACCGTCAGGGGGTAGCCGGCCGCCGCGTCCTGCTTGCCCACGAGGCGGTCACGCGACGGCTTCAGCCCGAACAGACCGCACGCGGAGGCGGGTATCCGGATAGAACCTCCTCCATCCGCGGCGTCGGCCATGGGCACGACACCGGCGGCGACGGCGGCAGCTGATCCGCCGGACGAGCCGCCAGGTGAGAGGGACAGGTCCCAGGGATTCGCGGTCGGGCCGGATACCAGAGGCTCGGTGGTCGGGAGGTACCCGATCTCGCCGAGCGCCGACTTCCCGATGACCACGAGGCCGGCCGCCTCGAACGCGTCGACCTGGGGGCTGTTGTGCTCCGCCGGCGGCAGGAAAGGCCCGAAGCGGGCGCCCCAACGCGTGGGAGCCCCGGCCACGTCGAACATGTCCTTGACCAGGAAGGGCACACCGGCGAGCGGACCCGTTGCCTGCGGCGCATTGGCCCGCGCCCGGTCGAACAGGTCCGTCACCATGAAGTTCAGGGCTTTCTGCGCCTTCTCGGCACGGGCTATCGCCGCCTCGACGACCTCGGCTGCGCTCACCTCCCCCCGGCGGATGAGATCGGCGGTGGCGGTGGCATCGAGCCACTGGAGGTCTTCTGTCGTGGGCACCGCCAGAGCTTGCCCCTACAGCCCTATCCTCGTCGAATGGCCCGGTTGGAGGTTGACGGCACCGATCTCGTTCTCCGGTTGAGCTGGGGCGAGAAGATCGCCGGGTTCCACGCGAACCTCCGCGCCCCGCTGACCTCCGTCCGGTCGGTAAGCGTCCCAGCCCAGCCGTGGCTGGCGCTGCGCGGTTGGAGGATGGCCGGGACCGGCATCCCGCACTTGGTCGCGGTGGGAACCCGCCGCCACGGGACTGGCTACGACTTCTCCGCCCTGCACCGCAGCCGGAAGGCCGTTCAGATAGAGCTGGCCACCGGGCGCTTCCAGCGCTGGCTGGTCTCGGTGGACGAAGGCGAAGACGCGGCTACGGAGGCGAAGAGGATCGCCGACGCCGCCGGGATCCGCGTCAGCGGAGCCGACTGACGCGACGTCCCGCGGCGGGCGTGCTCATGGCGGCCACCAGAAGAGCGGAGACGCCGACCTCGAGCAGGAGCGTGGCGAACCCACCGACCCCGAGCACCCGGTCCCCCAGATAACCGCCGACGATCGCCCCGATGATGCCGGCCAGCACCGTCGCGAGCAGGCTGATCCGCTGGCGTCCGGGGACCACGAGTCGCCCCAGGCCTCCGAGGACCAGACCGACCACGATGGTGGTGAACAGCGCCCACAGCGCCATCCCCGCGATCGGGAACACGACGAAGAGGACCAGCAACAGCACGAACAGTGCGAGGATCACGCGGAAAAGCTACCTCCGCGCAGCGCCTAGCCTTGCCCGGGTGAAGGTCCGCTTCGCCGTATCCATGGGGACGGGACCGGGTGGCGCCGACCAGCTGGCCGCCTCGTTGAAGGAAGCCGAGGGTCTCGGCTTCGACACCGTCTGGTTCTCCGACGTGCCGCTCATGCCCACGACGGACCCGGTGCTCGCCGCCACCATCGCCGCCACCTCGACCTCGAGGATGAAGATCGGCGCCAACTTCGTACCGTTCGGCCGCGCGCCGTACCTCTTCGCCCGCCAGCTCGCCCAGCTCGACCGGCTGAGCGGCGGTCGCCTGCTCGTCACCCTCGTCCCGGGACTCGACCAGCCGGGAGAGCGCCAGGCGCTGGGGATCGGCGGCGCACACCGCGGTCGCCTGCTCGACGACCTGATCCCCCGGCTGCGCGAACTGTGGGGGGGCGGGGGCGAGGTTCCGCTCGCAGTCAGGCCGGTGCAGGATCCTCTCGAGATCTGGCTCGGTGGTTCCGGCCCAGATGCGATCCGCCGGGCGGGCCGCCTGGCCGACGGATGGCTCGGTTCCCTGGTGAGCCCCGACCGCGCCGAAGCCCTGCGCCTCGAGATCGTCGCGGCAGCCGAGCAGGCCGGCCGCCGGATCGACCCCGAGCACTTCGGTCTCAGCATCGCCTACGCCAGGGAGAGCAGCGACTTCGACAGCGCCGTCAGGCTGCGATCACGGCCGGCGGTCGATCTGGGCGAAGTCGTTCCAGTCGGGCGCGAGGCCCTGAGGGCCCTGGTCGGCAGTCTTGTCGACGCCGGCCTGTCCAAGTTCGTGGTGCGACGCGTCTGCCCAGTGACGTCCTGGAGCGAGGAGCTCGACTGGGCCGCCGACGCGCTCTTGGACCTCCAGACCTGATGGCGGTGTTAGCAGCGTGACGATCACGGGTATTTCCACCGATTGTGGCCACTGACCCCGCGCTCGAGC
>DAIRCY010000117.1:5608-6987 GCA_036796435.1 Acidimicrobiales bacterium | reverse complement strand
GGGGTCGCCGCCGGCGTCGGCGCAAGCATCGCCGTGGTCCTCGGCCTCGTCCTCGCCGGCCCGCTCGCCACGACTCCGACCCGGGGGCCGGGGATGCGGCCCACCCCGGGCAGCGGTGCAGCCGGGAGAGTGGGCTTCGTCCTGACGGCCGACGCAAACGGCACGCTGACCTTGACCATGAGCCAGATGCTCGACCCCACCGCCCTCCAGCAAGCGCTCGTACAGCACGGCGTCCCCGCCCTGGTCGAAACCGCCACCTACTGCACGTCCAACCCACCGGCGCCCGACCCGTTCGCCATCGGGGTGTTGACGACCAACCCACCCTTGTCGCCGACGGCGCCCGAGGCTCTCGCGCCCGCAGGCTCTCGCGATGGCGCCCAGGCGACAGGGCCCAATGCGACAAGCCCGGGAAACTCCACGACGACGCCCGCACTCGGCGCGGATACCACGACGGTGATCGATCCCGCAGCGATGCCCGCCGGGACCGAGCTCTTCTTCGACTACGCCCCCGGCGACAACCTCGTCGCGCCGAATCTCATCGACCCCAAGGCCTACACCTGTGCAGCCGGATCGCCGCCGGTCGGGCCCAAGGGCTAGCCGTCGCCCGTCCCGGTAGCCCGCTCCGCCCCCGCCGCCTGCCCACGCCGCCTGCCCACGCCGCAAGGCGTGGCAGCTCGCGGCCGAGCTCACCGACGGGCGACGCCCGAAAGGGGATGGCCGCCCGTCACCCAGCTCCCGACGTGCGGCAACGTGATCGCGCCTGCGATCAACCCGACGACGATCGCCCCCGCGACGAGCCACTGCCTGGCGCTCGCACCTGCGATCTGACGGCGCGTCCGCCGGTACCAGTCCCTCGGCGCGAGCTTGGCGGTGTCGAGGACGTGGCCGAGCACGTGCACGGTCATCACCCCGAACCACAAGATGAAGCTCGCCTTGTGCAAGAAGAGCAGGCCGTTGCGCCAGGCGGGGGATGCCACGAGGAGCGCGACGCCGCTCACGAGCACGACGAGGGTGAGCACGACCACGATAGGGCCCAGCAGTCGCAGCAGGGCCACCGGGGGGCCCTTGCGGCGGAACTCGGGATCGCCCAGGTAGTACTTCGCGAACTTCCAGGTGGTACTCCCGACCTTCAGCAGCACCGGCGGGATCAGGAGCATCCCGACGAACACGTGCACGTTGAGGAGCGGGTGGATCGCGAGCAGCGTGAACCCTTCGATCGCGAGCAGGACGAGGAGGACCGCCGCAGTGGAGCCGGTGAGGCGGGCGTTCGCCTCCACGCGATCGCGCTTGGGAGCCTTGCGCTCGGCGACGAGCATGGGCTGCACCCCGTCGCCACCGCCCACCGGCTGCGCGTCGTCGGAGGCAAGTACAGGGTCCGG
>DAIRCY010000117.1:0-5598 GCA_036796435.1 Acidimicrobiales bacterium | reverse complement strand
GCGTGAAGTCGCCGGCGCAGGTCGCCGGCGACGGCGGTCGACGCGTTGTCGACCCTGCGCGCATGCGGCCGGCGGTCATCAGGCCACCGGACGGCCGGGTGACGGTCGGGGTTCCTGCCCGAGTCCAGGCGTCGCACCGCTCCGAATGTCACGTCTGCGGCCCGGGCGTGACGTGGGGCGCGGGAGTCCTCTCTTTCGGTCGTTCGCCGCGAGGACGCCAAGGCGCCGTCCGCCCCGCGCTGCATCCCGCCGCGGGCGCCGGCGGGCGCGCGACGCGACGGCCGGGAGGAAGCCATGTCACCACGGTACGGAGGTCAGGTGACGAAGAGATGACGCGGCAACGAAATGAGCGGGGAAACGAAGGCGACCAGTCGTGCGCAGAGACTGCGCAAGGTCAGGGTGCGCCGAGGTGGGCGTTCTCTGGCCTGTTTCTCCTGAGCGGAGTCTCGCTTCCCTCGGGCTCGGCACCATCTCGGCCCGTGTCGCGACCGGGCGGACGTTCCCCGCGGGGGGCCATGGGCCACGTGACCTCCATGCGTGCCCCTCCGAGGGGCGCGCTGGCGACCGACCAGCTCGCCGACGTCAGACGGACCACCGAGTCAGCGATCGCGAGTCCCAGCCCGGAGCCGGTTCCTCCGGCTGCAGCCCGGTGGAAACGGTCGAAGACGGCTTCGCGTTCCTCCGCCGGGATGCCGGGGCCGCTGTCGTCCACGCGCAGCACGACGTGACCGGCGTGCGAGAGAACGACGACGGAGACGGTCCCCCCGGTTCCCGCGTACTTGCAGGCGTTGTCGATGAGGACCCCGGCGAGCCGGTCGACGAGCTCGGCGGACGCACGCACGACTCCCCTCTCCCGGCCGGCCGACTCGAACGACAGGCTCACGCCGTCGCGCGTCGCCACGGCGGCGAACCTGTCGACGCAGGACGCCACGACCGCACGGACGTCCACCACCTCACCCCCGTCTTGCGCGTCCGTGCCGCTGTCGGCCCGTGCGAGCCAGAGGAGGTCGTCGACGATCCGCCGGAGACGGCGTCCCTCCCCCGCGATCCGTCCCAGCACCGCCTCGTACTCCTCGGGCGTGCGCCGCCGGCGGAGCGCGAGATCCACCTCCGCCTCGACGACGCTGAGCGGCGTCCGCAGCTCGTGCGAGGCGTCCGCGGTGAACTCGGCCTGTCGTCGCCTGATCAGCTCGAGAGGAAGCGACGCGCGGTACGCGACGAGGAGCGACCCCGCGAAGGTCGCGGCCGCGAGAAGCAGCCCGAAGAGCACCTCTGGAAGGTCGAGGGCGCTCTCCAACCGTCGGACCTCGCTGACGTTCTGCCCGGCGACGATCCACCCGTGGTGGCGCGGGACCGCGGCGAAGCGGAACGGGGTCTGCCCGATCATCCGGGTCAACGAGCGGTCGCTCCAGCTTCGGCTCGGCAGGATCGGTGCGCCGACCGTGAGGGCGATGATCCGGCCGTGCGCGGGCACGTACCACAAGAAGACCGGCGCGTCGTCGAGATCGCCGTTCGGTGCAGCGGTGCTCGGGCTCGTCGAACCCGGCCGAAGAGGGAGCCCTGCGCGGAAGAGGGCGGCGTGGACTCGCTGATCTGCTTGCGACATGAGACGGTGGTCGATGAACACCCTGAGCCCGAACGCGCAGATGGCGTAGCACGCGAGCACGACCAGCATCGCCACCGTCGCCACGCGTGCGGCGTGGGCCCACAGCTTTCGGCTGTCCTTCACGGCGCCACGATCCGATAGCCGCTTCCGCGCACGGTCTGGATCGTCGCGCTCGACCCCACGATCTTCGAACGGAGCCGACCCACGTGCACGTCGATCGTGTTCGAGCCGATGGCGTCGGACTCGTCGTCCCACACCTGGACCGCGATCGACCGCCGGGTCACGACGGAAGGGAAGCGGCGAAGGAGGAGCTCCATGATCGCGAGCTCCGTCGTGGTGAGCGGGACCGGCACACCGGCCACGGTGAGCTCGCGGGTGGCGGGGTCGAAGCACAGATCACCCACGGTGATCTTCGGCGGCACCGTCAGCGCGGGACGTCGCTGGAGGGCCACGAGCCGCGCGAGGAGCTCGTCGAAGTCGAACGGCTTCACCAGGTAGTCGTCGGCGCCGGCGTGCAGGCCCGTCACCCGGTCCACGGGAGCGTCCCTGGCCGTGAGCATGAGGATCGGCGTCTTCACCCCGTGACGGCGCACCTCGTCGACGACTTCGATGCCGCTCTTGATGGGCATTCGCCAGTCCAAGATGGCGACCTCGTGTTCGTAGGCGCGCAGCCACTTGACGGCTGCGTCGCCGTCTGCGACCGCGTCGACGACGTACCCGCTCTCCCGCAGTCCCCTCTCGAGCACTGTGCGCAGCGCGGGGTCGTCCTCTGCGACGAGCACTCTCATCGCATTCTCACCCGGCCACATTACGCAGGGCGGATGACGGAGGGATGACGCCCGTCGCGCCCTTCGCCCGACGATCCATCATTGGGCGTGCCCAAGCGCAGCGCCGGACTGCTCCTCTACCGCCGCCCCGATGACCAGCAGCATGGCGAGGCTCCTCGCGCCCAGGACGGCGAGACGACCGAGGTGCTGCTCGTCCACCCGGGGGGCCCGTACTGGGCGCACCGTGACGACGGCTGGTGGACCATCCCGAAGGGCGAGGTGGGCGACGGTGAAGACGAGCTGGCCGCAGCGGAGCGGGAGTTCGAAGAGGAGCTCGGCCTCCCTCCTCCACCCGGCCGGCGCGTCCCGCTCGGCGAGGTCGTCCAGGCGGGAGGCAAGCGGGTGCGTGCGTGGGCGGTCGCCGGAGACCTCGACGTGACGGCCGCCGTCGGCGGGACCTTCGAGATGGAATGGCCACCCGGATCCGGTCGTCGCCGCTTCTTTCCCGAGATCGATCGCGCCCGGTGGTACAGCCTCGAGGAAGCCAGGGCGAAGATCCTGCGAGGGCAGCTCCCGCTGCTCGACCGGCTGGAGCAGGTGCAAGAGGATCGCGACGACGACCCACCGGCGGGTGACGGCGCTCGGTAACGTGCCGGCGGCCGAGAGGACTGGAGGACGCATGCCGTCAACGGTGCGAGGAGTGGTGGCGACCGGAAGAGGAGCCGCGGTCCGGGTCGTCCCCGTGGTGGTCCCGGACCCCGGCCCCGGTGAGGTCGTCGTGGAGGTGCGCGCGTGCGGCGTCTGTCACACCGACCTCCACTACCGGGAGGGCGCCATCAGTGACGACTTCCCGTTCCTGCTCGGTCACGAGGCGGCCGGCTTCGTGACCGACGTCGGCGAGGGCGTCGAGCACGTGTCTCCGGGCGACTACGTGGTCGTCGCGTGGCGTGCGCCGTGCGGGGAGTGCCGGTCGTGCCGGCGGGGGCGGCCCTGGTACTGCTTCGCCAGCCGCAACGCGCGCCAGCCCATGACGCTCGAAGACGGCACGGTGCTGTCCGCGGCACTCGGCATCGGGGCCTTCTGCGAGCGGACGCTTGTGGCGGCGGGGCAGGCGGTCGTGGTCGATCGTGGGGCACGGCCGGAAGCAGCCGGATTGATCGGCTGCGGAGTGATGGCCGGCTTCGGCGCGGCAGTGAACACGGGCGGGGTGTCGCGTGGCGACACGGTCGCGGTGATCGGCTGCGGGGGCGTCGGGGACGCGGCCATCGCCGCCGCGGTGATCGCAGGCGCCCGCACCGTGATCGGGGTGGACGTCGACGACCGCAAGCTCGCCTGGGCGCGCGAGTTCGGAGCGACCCACACCGTGAACTCGTCGTCGACCGATCCGGTGGAGGCGATCCGCGCCCTCACCACAGGCAACGGCGCCGACGTCGTCATCGAGGCGGTCGGAAGGCCCGAGACGTACGAACAGGCCTTCTTCGCTCGCGACCTCGCCGGTGTGCTCGTGCAGGTGGGGGTTCCCGCACCGACCATGCGGATCGACCTCCCGATGATCGAGCTGTTCGGGCGCGGCGGGGCGCTCAAGTCGTCGTGGTACGGCGACTGCCTGCCGACGCGCGACTTCCCGATGCTGATCGACCTCTACCTGCGGGGCCGCCTCGACCTCGACAGGTTCGTCTCCGAGACCATCTCACTCGAGGGCGTCGAGGACGCCTTCGCCCGAATGGAGCGAGGCGAGGTGCTGCGCTCCGTCGTCGTCTTCGGCGAGTGAGCCGCCTCGCCTCCGGCAGGTCCGTCTACTGCGGTTCGGTGTCCTTCAAGAACCCGGGGAAGCTGGCCGCGGCGCGCCGGTGGAGCGCAAAGAGCCTTCGCTGGGCGACGGCGTCACCGTTCCACGCGGCGATGCAGTCCGTCGGCGCGACGTTGGCGAGCGCCAGGAGCGCGCCCGCTGCGCCGCACGGCCCGGCGAGCGAGAGCTGGGTGGGACTGCCGACGTAGACGCGCACGCCGAGCTCGACGAGGTCGGCGAGGCGCGACGTGCTTCCCGACGAATCCTTCACACCGTCGACATCGAGCGACGCGATCTCGTCAGTGCCGAGCCTGCGGGCCGCGAGGGCCGGGTTGTGGTAGGCGAGCACGTGGAGGCCGCCCGCCGCAGCGCGTGCGGCGCGGAAGAACGACGGGGCTGTCGCCTCCTGCGCGCAGTAGACGAGCACCGCGTCCGCACCGGACTCGCCGGTGAGCCTGGCGGTCGCCTCGAGCGCCGCGTCCGCGTCGGGATGGCCCGTGCCGACGATGACCGGAACGTCGGGCACCACGTCTTTCACTGCGTCGGCCAGCTCGACGCGGTCGCGCACCGTGAGGCGCGCGGCCTCGCCCGTGGTCCCCGCCACGAGGACCGACGAGGTCCCGAGCTCCACGCAGCGGCGGGCGCGCTCCGCGGTGGCCTTGACGTCGACGGCGCCCGACCGGTCGAAGACCGTGATCAGCGCCACGCCGACGCCGGACGGCAGCGGGAGCGTCGCGGGCACCGGCTCAGGTTAGGACAGCCACCGGCACTGCACGGGCGGCGGGTGAGCTCGCAGGCGCCTTCCCGCCCCGTGCCAGACTTGGCCCGTGCTCGACGCCTTCGGTCAGCCCCAGTCGGCCGTCATTCTCGGTGGGAGCTCCGACCTCGCGACGGCGATCGTGGCGGCACTCGCACGACGCCGCTGCAAGTCCGTCGTGCTGGCCGGAAGAGACGAGAAGCGGCTCGCTGACGCGGCACGTGCGGCATCGGACGCCGGCGCCGAGCAGGTCTCGACGGTGCGCTTCGACGCGCGGGACGTGGGCGACGCACCCCGCGCGGTGGACGAGTCGTTCGCGGCGGCAGGGACGGTCGACCTCGTCCTCATGGCGGTGGGCGTCCTGTCGCACCAGCGTGACGAGCTCGACCCCGCGCGCACGGAGGAGGTGGCGGCCACGACCTACGCCTGGCCCGTGGTGGCGCTCACCCGGGCGGCCGCGCTCCTGCGCGAGCAGGGCCAGGGCCGGATAAAGCGGCAGCACGTAATGCGGCAGCTTGGTCGGCACCAGCTCGAACATGATCCAGGCCGGAACGAGCCAGGCGAGCAGGAACCGCTCCGCCGGCGCGCATCGCTGACGCCATCCCCACACCAGGGCCGGGACAAGCAGCAGCGAACCCGGCCAGAACGTCAGCGGCAGCAAGGCCAGATAGGTGCCGGG
>DAIRCY010000116.1:0-7108 GCA_036796435.1 Acidimicrobiales bacterium | reverse complement strand
ACGCCCGAGCAGATGAAGATGTTCCTCACGCGGATCGGCTTCGGCTCGAAGTGCGTCGTCACCGGCGACGTGACCCAGATCGACGTGCCCGGCGGCCGGTCGGGGCTCGTGAAGCTCGAAGACGTCCTCGGCGAGGTGCCGGGGATCTCCTTCGTGCACCTCACCCGCCGTGACGTCGTGCGCCACCAGATCGTCGCAGACATCATCCGCGCGTACGAGGAGGCTGAGCACGTCGACGATGGCGGTTGACGTCTACGCCGCCGACGAGCAGACCGAGCGGGCGGTCGACCTGGACCGTTGGGCGGCGCTTGCGCGCGCGGTGCTCGAGGACCGGCGCGTCCGCGGCGAGGTCGAGGTGTCGCTCCTCTTCGTCGACGAGGCGTCGATCGCGGCGCTGAACCAGCAGTTCCTCGGCCGCGACGGTCCGACGGACGTGCTCGCCTTCCCGATCGAGGACGAGCCGCTCCCTGGCGGCCGCTCCCCGGACTCGGGGGGGAGCGGCCCGGGGGTGGAGCCCGAGGACGAGCCGCTGACCCTGCTCGGCGACGTCGTGATCTGCCCCGCAGTCGCGGCGCGCAACGCAGTCGACCACGAGGTGCCCGAGGACGACGAGGTCGCGCTCCTCGTGGTGCACGGGCTCCTCCACCTGCTCGGCATGGACCACGAGACATCGCGCGAGGCCGAAGCCATGGAACGTCTGGAGCGCGAGCTCCTCTCGCGCCATCATCGCGGCGGGCACACGACGTCGTGACCACCGCGCCCGTCGTCGCGAGCGTGGGGTTCCGTGCGACCGATGGGATCCTGCTCGTGGTCATCATCGTGCTGCTGGCGGCGTCGGGGCTGCTGGCGCTCGCCGAGACGAGCCTGGTGCGGACGAGCCGGGTGAAGGCGAAGGCCCTCTTGGGCGAGCACCGGCGGGGGGCGCGCCAGCTGGTGCGGCTGGTCGAGCACCCCGAGCAGTTCTTGAACCCGGTCCTGCTGCTCGTGCTGATCTGCCAGCTGGTCTCGGCGACCCTCGTGGGCGTGCTCGCGTCGGATTGGCTCGGCGCGTGGGGCGTCGCCGTCGGCACCGTGTTCGAGGTCGTGGTCATCTTCGTCCTGTTCGAAGCGGTGCCGAAGAACTGGGCCGTCCACAATCCCGAGCGCGCGGCGCTCTTCAGCGCGCCGATCGTGGCGGCCCTGGTGCGGTTCCCGCCGGTGCGGGCGATCTCGGCCGTGCTGATCGGCCTCGCCAACGCGTTGATCGGACGGCACGGCGGGGGCGTGCAGTCGCCGCGCGTGACCGAGTCGGAGCTCCTCGCGATGGCGGACGTGGCGCAGGCCGAGGACGTCATCGAGCTGCAGGAGCGGACCTTCATCCACTCGATCATCGATTTCGGAGACGCGGTCGTGCGCGAGGTGATGGTCCCCCGCCTCGACATGTTCACGCTGGACGGGGGCGTCACGGTGCACGTCGCGCTCGAGGGGGTGCTCGCAGCCGGGCGCAGCCGCGTCCCGGTCCACCAGGGCGACGTCGACGACGTGGTCGGCATCGCCTACACCAAGGACCTCATGCGTGCGGAGCACGACGGAAAGGGGGGGGAGCTCGTCCGCTCGCACCTGCGGCCGGCGCACTTCGTCCCCGAGACCAAGCGGCTCACCGCGCTGCTTCGCGAGATGCAGGACGCGAAGTTCCACATGTCGATCGTCGTCGACGAGTACGGCAGCACGGTCGGCCTCGTCACGCTCGAGGACCTGATCGAAGAGCTGGTCGGCGAGATCGTCGACGAGTACGACGTCGAAGAGCCGGTCGTCGAGACGCTGGGCGACGGCAGCGTGGTCGTCACCGGGCGGATGGCGATCGACGACGTGGACGACCTGCTCGGCACCGAGCTCCCGCAGGAGGGGTGGGACACCGTGGGCGGCCTGATGCTCGCGGTCAGCGGCCACGTGCCGACCGAAGGCGAGGCCGTCGACGTCGACGGGGTCCGGCTCGTGGCCCAGCGGGTCCAAGGCCGTCGCATCTCCAGGGTCCGCATCGAGCGCACCGCGGCGGAACCCGCAGGCGGCGCGGCGGAGTGAATCCCGCGATGGCCCGCAGATGAAGACCGGCTTCGCGGTGGTCGTCGGCCGCCCGAACGTCGGCAAGTCGACCCTCGTCAACCGGATGGTGGGCGCCAAGGTCTCCATCGTCTCGCCCCGCCCCAACACCACCCGCCACGGCGTGAGGGGCGTGATCCACCGCCCCGACGCGCAGGTCGTGCTCGTCGACACCCCCGGCTTCCACCGGCCGCGCACCGCCCTCGGCGAGCGGCTGGTCGAGACCGCCGACGCGTCGCTCGGCGACGTGGACGTCGCCGTCGCGGTGCTCGACGCGACGGCTCCGCTCGGACCCGGCGACCGCCTCGTGCTCGGCAAGGCGATCGGCGCGACGCGCGAGGGCCCCGACGGCGACGCCGCGGCGTCCGGCCTCCTCGTGGCGGTGAACAAGGTCGACCGGGTCCGGCCGGCGCAGCTCTTGGAGCACCTGGCGTCCGCGGACGCTGCCGTCTCCGACCTCGGCGCAACCGAGCGGGCCGAGTACTTCCCCGTGTCGGCGCTCACCGGGGAGGGGGTGCACGAGCTCGTCGACGCCATCGTGACGCGGCTGCCCGAAGGCCCCGCGTACTACCCCGAGGAGATGCTGACCGACACGCCAGAGGCGCTCCACGTCGCAGAGCTCGTGCGCGAGCAGCTCCTGCGGCGGGCGCGCGAGGAGCTGCCGCACTCGATCGCCTGCAGGGTCACCGAGTGGGAGTGGCCGCGGATCCGCTGCGAGATCGTGGTGGAGCGGGACTCCCAGAAGGGCATCGTCATCGGCCGCGGGGGAGAGGTCCTGAAGGACGTCGGCACCGCGGTGCGCAAGCAGCTGGCCCCGGGCGCGTACCTCGAGCTGTACGTGCGCGTGGAGAAGCACTGGCAGCAGCGGCCCGACGTCCTCGACCGCCTGGGGTTCTGACCGCCGGCGCAGGTCAGCCCGGCGAGGGTCCGGCTGGGTCCCTCCCGACGACCCGCGCGAGCTCCTCCACGATGGCCTCTGCCGCGTCGGCGCTCACGACGAGGTTCCGACGCACGCCCTCGCGCACCTCGGCGACGATCCCCGCCTCGCGGAGGAGCTTCACGTGGTTGCTCATCGTCGGCTGGCTCACCGCGAAACGGCTCGCGAGCTCGGTGACGGTGAGCGGGCGCGCACGCAGGGTGTCCACGATGGCGAGGCGCGTCGGGTCGGAGAGCGCACGAAGCCGGCGAGACAGTCCCTCGTTGCGAGCCCGTGCGGCACGCCCCGCCTCTTCCGCCCGGATCCCGAACACGACGCGGCCGGGCAGGTCGTACAGCAGGCCGACGTGGGCGAAGTAGCAGGGGGTGACCACGACCTCCCCGCCCAGCGGGAGGCCCCCGACGACGCGGTCGACGAGCTCGCCGAAGTGCCGCGAGCTCTTCACGACGTCGCGCCATTCGGCACCTTTGTCGAGCATCGCCCGGCGGGCGGCGACCGTCTCGGCGACCGCTGCCCGCCCCTCTGGCTCCCACTTCTCCGCCGCGGCCTGCCAGGTTCGCCGCACCACGTCCACGTAGCGGCGGCGGACCTCGGGAGACCGGCGGAGCCGGGCGAGCCGGTGGAGCGCGATCTTGCGCTCGACGTCGGTCTCGGCGAGGAGCGGCCAGTCCTTCGCGCCGGCCGGTACCGACGCGCACAGATCACCGAGCGCGTCGAGCAGCGCCGAGGCGTCATCTCCGAAGAGGAGGCCGCCGTGGTGGGCGAGGAGGACGAGCTCGGTGAAGGCGCCGGACGGCTGGCCGTCGACGGCTGCGTCCTCTTCGGCCCACATCGTGCGCACCGCCTCGAGGAGGTCCGGCCGCTCCACGTCGTACAGGGCGTGCAGCGCGCGATGGTCGGCGCGGAAGTCCTCGCGCAGCGCCGAGTGGAGCACCCACTCGATCTCGAGGGCGACCGACGGCTGCACCGTGACCCGCAGACGCGCCGCCTCGCCGGGTTGGTCCAAAACTGGCATAGCGAGATAACTATATCAGGACATACGTGTGTTGTCCAGAGAAACCCGCTATACTCATTGCATGACGTCGCAACCCTGGACCACGGCGAGCAAGCTCGCGAGACAGCGCACCTCCGACCTCCAGCGCCTCGCACCCCCGCGTCGGCGCAGCGGGCACCCCCGGAGCGGTGCTGTGCCCGGTCCGGTCGCCCTCGTCACGGGCCGGGCCCTCGTGGCCGCGGGGTGGCGCCTCGGCGGCACCGGCGCGCTTCCCGCCTGCCTGCGCCGGCGACTCGCCTGACGGTCGGGCCACCTATGGCGGGGAGAAGGCCACGGGCGCGACCCTGACCTCGTGGCCCCCTGCCGCTTTCGCCTCGTAGAGGGCCCCGTCGGCCGCGGCCCACATCTCCATGATCGTGGCAGGGTCCCCGACCGCCACTCCCGCGCTCATCCGTGGCCGCAACCCCGGGGCGATCTCCTCGAGGCGCTCGTGGTCGAAAGCGGCCACGAGCGCCTCCGCTCTCGTCCTGGCGGCGCCGGGGTCGCTCGCGGCGAGGATCACGCAGAACTCGTCCCCGCCGAGCCGGACGGCGAGGTCCGTCGATCGGATCCCCCTTCCCAAGACCTCGGCGATCCGCACGAGCAGCCGGTCGCCGGCCAGGTGGCCGTGGAGGTCGTTCACCGCCTTGAAGGCGTCGACGTCGAAGAGGATCAGGGCGCAGCGATCGACGCCGTGCCGGATCAGCTCGGAGAGGAACTCCTCGAGCGCCCGCCGGTTGGCGATCCCCGTCAGGTCGTCGAGGCGCGCGTGGCGCGACAGGAGGTCCCGCTCGGACGCGAGACGGACCGAGGCGATCTGGGCGCGCATCGCCATGAGCGACTCGTCCCGCTTCGCCCACTGCTCTTGGACGACGCGCCTCGCGTAGCGAAGCCCCGCACCGGCCCCGGGCCGCGCCTCGAGCTCGGCGGCGAGGAAGAGCGCGAGGTCGTGCATGAACGGGTGCACCACCGGCGAGATCGCCGCGACTGCCGCCTCGATCGCCGCTCCGGAGTCGTGGTCCTCGCCACGGCTTTCGCGCCGCGCGCAGAGCCCGACGGCGACCGCCAGCTGGAGCAGGCCGGCGGCCCGCCCCCCGCTCCCGCCGCCGGTCCGCGCGTCGCCGAGGACGGCCAGGAGCTTCGACGCGCCGTCGACGGCGTCGCCTCCCGCGAGCCCCCGAAGCACGAGCCCGAGGGCGTCGAGCTCGACCTGCCAGCTCTCGCTTATCGGGTACGCCTCGGTCGCGCGCACCACCTCGTTCCACAACTCGAAGCGTTCTCTCACGCCGGCCTCGTCACCCAGCTCGTAGAGCTTGCTCGCCCAGCTGACCTGTTCTTCGGCCAGGTTGAACCGGATCGGCGCGAGGAGGAAGTCGAGCGATCCCTTGGGCTGGGCGCTCCCGATTCGGAGGGCCGCGTCGTAGTGGTCGTGGGAGAGCTCGAACAGCCAGCGGTTCCCGAGCGCGATCGCGCACGCCGTGTGGGCGCTCACCCGCTCGCACGGCCGCCCCTCCGCCTGCTCGAGGAGGACCGTCGCCCGCGCCAGGCCCTCGTCGTAGATGGCGGTCCCTGACAGGTCGCCACCGGAGAACCCTTGGTCCGAGCGCAGCGCCAAGCCGAGCGCGAGCATCACGTCGTCGCCTGCGTGGGTGGACCGCTCGATGAGGTCGTCGACGGCGACGGAGGGATCCCCCTCGCCCGTGATCCAGCAGGTGACGGCGTCCCCGAAGATGCATGCGCGCTCGACGTCGTCCCATCCGACCTCACGCGCTTTGCTGCGGTGCTCCGCCAGCGCGCCTGGCGCGCCGGGCAGCCCGGCTTGGATGTCGTGCACCAGCCGGAAGGTGTGGGCGATCGCCGCGTGCCGGTCGTCGTCGTCCATGCAGGACGAATCATGGCACCGGGCGATGCAGGACTCCCGGGAGCGGCCGCCGCGGAGACGGTTTCGCGGCAACCGGTATGTGACGTGCGGGTCTGCAAATACTTCGTGACGCCACCAATTGACGCGTGTACCTTTGGCGCCGGCTCCGGTGACGGGGACAGGGACAGGGACAGGGACAGGGGAAAGCGTCCACTCGCGAGAAGGGGCGCGCACGTGGGGACGAGGGGTGATGCTCCGATGCGTTCGCCATGTCGAGCGACAGGCCGTTGCGAGATCGAGGGATCTCGTCGCGTCGCGGCATTCTTCGCCGCGCTCTTCGCGGTGGTGACCATCTCGACCTTCGCCTCGGTCGCCTTCGCGGCGTGCACCACCGCGTCGGCGTCGGCGACGGCGTCGGCGTCGGCGACTTCGACGACCAACCCGCCGGCGAACATCGCCCCGTGCTCGTCGACATGGCTCGTCTCCCTCAACTGCGCCCGGGCCGACGAGGGGATCGGGCCGCTTCCGGTGCAGCTCCGGCGCCTCGAGGCGATGAGCGTGCCGGAGCAGCTCTTCGCGCTCACCGACTACGAGCGCACCGCCCGCGGGCTGCCTCCGTTCAGCGCCATGACCACGCGGCTCGACGCCACAGCCCAGATCGGCGCCAACGACGGAGGCGATCCCCCGCTCAGCGCGCTCAACGCAGGGTCGTGGGCCGGCGGCGTGTGGGCCGGAGGGCTCGTGAGCGCGCCCCACGCGGTGTACGACTGGATGTACGACGACGGTCTGTACACACCGGTGAAAGGCGGAAACCTCGGCTGTACGCAGGCGGGGGACGCGGGGTGCTGGGCTCACCGTCGCAACCTTCTCCATCCCGTCTCGGCCTGCAGCAGCGGGAAGGCTCCGTCGCTCACCCTCGGCGCCGCCACAAACCGCTCGGTGGACGAAGGGTCGATCGCGATGACGCTCCTCATCTCGTGCAGCGGGACACCGGGCACCGTGACCTACACGTGGGCCGAGGCGCAGACCCAGGCGACGGGTGTTGCGCCGGCGCCCGCGCCAGGAACGTTCGTCGCCCTCGCGCCGACGCCGACAGGGGGCGGGTACTGGGAGGCCACCGCACGAGGCGCCGTGCGGGCCTTCGGGACCGCCGAGTCCCACGGCACACTCGCCGGCAAGTCCCTCGGACAGCCGATCG
>DAIRCY010000115.1:0-7159 GCA_036796435.1 Acidimicrobiales bacterium | reverse complement strand
GTCTCGGGGACGGCGTCGGCCGCCCACCAGCCCGGGCCGAGCTCGACCACCGTCAAGCAGCACCCGTTGACGGCGATGGAGTCACCTATACCGGCGTCGTCGAGGACGGTGGCGGCCGAGACCACGAGGCGCGCTCCCCCGGCGCTGGTGTCGATCGAACGGACCGAACCCAACTCCTCGACGATCCCGGTGAACATCACCTTCAAGGTACGGCACGCTCAGCGTCAGGAGCCAGCAGATCGACCCGCACATCGGGACCGATTCGCCGGACGGAGACGATTTCCCCCCGCACGGCCGCCTCCAGGGTGTCAGAGCCGGGCCCGCCGAAGAGGGGCACCCCGTCGTCGCCGCCGAGGATCACAGGGGCGAAGTAGACGACGTACTGGTCCACGAGCCTCTGATGGTGAAAAGACCACGCTACGCGCGAACCGCCCTCGACCAGGAGTTGGAGCACCCCGCGCGCTCCGAGGTCGTCCAGGAGCGCCCCCAGATCGCCCCGGTACTCGAGGGCCGGCCGGACCCGCGCCCCTTCGGGCGCTTCCCCGATCACCACCCGAAGGGGGTCGCGGCCGGCTACCTCCCGCACGGTCAGGGCCGGGTCGTCGGCACGGACGGTCCCCGCCCCGACGGCGACGGCGTCGCTCTCGGCGCGCAACTGGTGGGCGTCGGCGCGGGCGAGCGGCCCGGTGATCCACTTGCTCGTGCCGTCCGGTGCGGCGATGCGCCCGTCGAGTGTGGAGGCGAGCTTCAGCACCACCCAGGGCCGGCCGGTGCGGCGGTGCTTGAGGTAGGGCCCGAGCTGGGACTCGACCTCCGCCCCGAGGACGCCGACGTCGACCTGGATCCCGGCGCGGCGGAGCATCTCGACCCCGCGGCCCGAAACCTGCGGGTCGGGGTCCAGGACCCCGACGACCACCCGCGCGACCCCGGCGGCGATGATCGCCTCGGCGCACGGCGGCGTGCGGCCGTGGTGGCTGCACGGCTCGAGCGTCACGTAGAGAGTCGACCCCCGCGCCGTGTCACCCGCCAGCTCCAGGGCGACCGCCTCGGCGTGAGCCCCGCCGGGCGGCTGGGTCGAACCTTCGGCGACCGACTCCTCACCAGCGGGGACGACGACGGCCCCGACCCAGGGGTTGGGCGAGGTGTCCGCGCGGACCGCCCGCGCCAGTTCCAGTGCGCAGCGCATCCACGTCTCGTCGTCGTGGGCGGTCACGGGTGGCGTGTCGGCTGATCCCCGAGTAGCCCGAGCGCGTGGGGGAGGACGTCGATGACGGCGGAGATGCACTCCACCGCGCCCTTCGGCGAGCCGGGGGTGTTGACGATGATGCTGTGACCACGGATGCCCGCCACGCCGCGCGACAACCGTCCCAATGGGCTGACCAGCCTCATGGCCTCGGCCATGCCTGGCGCGTCGCGCTCGATGATCTCCCGGGTTCCCTCGGGTGTCTGGTCCCGTGGAGCGAAACCCGTCCCGCCCGTGGTCACCACCACCCCTAGGAAGCCGGCGCTCACACGCGCGAGTTCGCCGGCGACGGATGCGACCCCGTCTGCCACGACGGAGCGCTCCACGACTTCGAATCCTGCTTCTTCGAGGGCCGCCTGGAGTGCCTCTCCCGAGCGGTCCTCCCGAGTCCCGGCGACGACGCCGTCGGAGACGGTGACGACCTTCGCCTGCCAGCGGGGGGCTTCCCCTTGGTCGGTCAACGCCGGTACGCCTCTGCGGCGGATTCGCGGATCGCCCTGGCGGCGGCGAGAGGGTCCGGCGCGCGGAAGATCGCACTGCCGGCGACGAACGTGTCAGCTCCTGCCCTGGCGACGAGTTTCACGGTGTCCGCGTCGATCCCGCCGTCGACCTGGATCGCCAGGTCGAGGCTGTCCCGCTCGGCGATCTCGGCGACGCGTTCGATCTTGGGCAGGGAGACATCCATGAAGTGCTGGCCGCCGAAACCGGGATGCACCGACATCACGAGCACAACGTCGATCCGGTCGAGCCAGGGCTCGCACGTTTCGATGGGGGTTTCGGGGTTGACCGCCAGGCCGACCTTCATCCCGAGTTCGCGTGTAGAGGAGATGAGGTCGGCGGTGTCGCCGACCTCCACGTGCACGCTGCAGCTGTCCGCACCAGCCTTGGCGAACGCCTCCAGGTACTCACCGGGGTTGGTCATCATGAGGTGGCAATCCAAGAAGTCGTCCGTGTGCCTGCGGATCGCTGCGACGACGGGCGGGCCGATGGTGAGGTTCGGGACGAAGTGACCGTCCATGACGTCGACGTGCAGCCAGTCCGTCTCCGCACGGATGCATTCGATCTCGTCGCTCAGCTTCGCGAAGTCCGCTGACAGGATCGACGGAGCGATGCGCAGCATCCGCTCACCCTACCTGGGGGGCGCGAAGCGCCAGCAGGAACATGCCGTCCGTGCCCTCGGCCTGCGGCAGGAGCAGACCCCCCCTGCCGGCAGGACGCCAGGGCGGGCCGGGCGGCGCGAGCGGCTCGAACCCGGGTGCCTCCCGGGCCAGCCAGTTGTCGATGCCGGCGGTCTCCGCCGACGTGAGCGTGCACACGCTGTAGGCCAGCACGCCACCGGGCCGGACCAGGTCGAGGGAGGCGTGCAACAGGTCACGCTGGATGCCCCCCAGGCGATCCACGTCCCCGCTCCGGATCCTCCACCTGGCGTCGGGGCGCCGGCGCAGGACTCCCAGGCCGGAGCAGGGCGCGTCGACGAGCACGGCGTCGAAGTCCCGCCGGCGCCACGGCGGGGCCGTGCCGTCGGCGACGGCGGTTACGACGGCGGTTGCTCCGACCCTCCGGGCGTTCGCTTCGATCACCCGCGCCCGAGGCCCGGACAGGTCGGCCGCGACGACCAGGCCGGCGCCGTTGGAGGCGAGGGCGGTCGACTTGCCCCCCGGGGCGGCGCACACGTCGAGGATCACCGCCTCGGCGCCGGCGAGCGCGGACAGGTGCGCGGCCACCATCTGGCTGGCGCGGTCCTGGATGTAGCCGTCCGCCCTCACCGTGGCCGCCGCCGGCTCGTTCATCGTCTCGAGCGCCGCCCGGGCGTCGTCAGGTCCGAGGTCCCTGGAGAGCCGCTCGACTATCCAGTCCGGGTAGCTCAGCTCGGTGGCCGGGTCCGGCCATACCGGCAGGCCGCCGGCAAGCGCCGACGCGCAGCGGCGCAGCACCGCGTTGGTCACCGAGCGGCCGGGTCCGCTGACCTCCTCGACGGTCGCGGATACCGCGGCGTGGGGTGGGATGCGGGTCCAGCCGAGCTGGTAGACGCCGAGACGGATCGCCGAACGGACCTGGGCGTCGAGGCGTCCCCGGGCGTACCGGTCGGAGATCCAGTCGCACGCCCGCTGCATCCGGCAGGCTCCGTAGACGAGCTCGGTCACCAGGTTGCGGTCCCGCTCCTCGAGCCTCGACCGTTCGAGAAGCCGCGGCACGACCACGTTCGCCCTGGCCCCCTCCTCGATCGCGACGAGGGCCTCCAAGGCGAGGCCGCGCGCCGTCGCCGCTCGCGTCCGCCGGCTCAACTGCCGAGCATCTCGCCGGCACCGGGGCGCGCGCCACGCAGCCAGTCACCCGCGGAGATGACGGGTTTGCCCTCAGGCTGGACGAGCACCAGCCGCAGTCCTCCTGCGCCGGCCGCGACCGTCTCGGCGAACAGCTCGCCCGGGCGGCTACCCCCTGGCAGGTCGCCCACCAGCTCCGCCTTGTGTACCAAAAGGCGCCGCCCCCTCCAGGTCGTCCAGGCCCGCCCGACCCTCACCACCCGGTGGAGCTCGTCGGCCGGACGAGCCCAGTCGAGGCGCAGGTCTTCCGGCTCGATCTTGGGGGCGTAGGTCGCCTCACCAGACTGCGGAACCGGTTCCCCCAAGCCCCGTTCCAACGCCGTCACGAGCATCGCCGCTCCCAGATCCGCGAGGCGCGCCTTGAGCTCGGCAGCGGTCTCCCCCTCCCCTATCACCAGGCTCTCGCACGCGTAGACGGGGCCCGTGTCGAGTCCCGAGTCGATGGCCATGAGGCAAACACCCGTCTCGCGGTCCCCCGCGAGGATGGCGCGCTCGACCGGCGCCGCGCCCCTCCACCGGGGAAGCAGGGAGAAGTGCGAGTTCAGCATCGGCACGCGCTCGAGCACGTCGTCCTTGATGATCCGCCCGAACGCGACGACCACTCCGAGCTCGACCCCGGCGTCCAGGACGTCCTCGATCCGCTGCGTGACTGGCAGGCCGAGCTGCAATGCGGCGGCCTTCACGGGGGACGGCGTGGGCGCCGCGTTGCGTCCGCGCCTCTTGTCGGCCCTGGTGACGACCACGGCGATGTCGTGCCCGGCTCCGGCGAGGGCACGAAGGGCCACGGCCGCCGGTTCGGGCGTGCCCAGGAATGCGATCCGCAGACCGGGCCCCTACTGGCCCACGGCTTCGGCCCGGCGGCGCAGCTCTCTCATGGCTTCCTTGCGCTGATCCCTGTCGAGCATGGTCAGCAGGAGCCGCCCGTCGAGATGGTCCAGCTCGTGCTGGAAGCAACGTGCCTCTACCTCGTCGGCTTCGATGGAGATCTCGTTGCCGTCGAGGTCGTAGCCGGTCAGGTGGATCTCCTTCGGCCGCACGATCGGGAAGAACAACCCCGGTATGGAGAGGCAGCCCTCCTCGTACTCCCACTCACCGCGCGTCTCTTTGATCACCGGGTTCACGATCGCTACGGGGTCGCGATCCTCCAGCTGGTACACGAACAGTCGCTTCTGCACCCCCACCTGCGGGGCGGCGAGGCCGAGGCCATGGGCGTCGTGCATCGTCTCGACCATGTCGTCGACCAGGCGCGCCAGCTTGGCGTCGATGTCGGTGACCTCCGATGCCCGCTGCGTCAGGACGGGGTCACCGAAGAGGCGGATCTGGTAGGCGGCCACACCCTCATGGTACCGGTAGCGTCTGGTTGCCATGCCGGACGACCACTACTTCTCGACGTCGCCGGCGGCGCCTTCGCGCCCCCACGAGGTGGACCTGGCGCTGCCCGACCTGCGCTTGACGCTCGCCGCCGACCGCGGCGTCTTCTCGTCGAGAGGCGTGGACCCGGGGACGGTGGAACTGCTCCGTGCGACGCCGGCACCCCCGGACGGAGACCTGCTCGACCTCGGCTGCGGCTACGGCCCGATCGCATGCGCCCTCGCCGTGCGCGCCCCCCGGTCGACGGTGTGGGCGATCGACGTGAACGAACGCGCGCTGTCGCTCACGGCGGCCAACGCGGAGCGGATCGGCGCTTCGAATCTGCGGGCGGTCGCCCCCGACCGGGTCCCGCCGGAGGTCACCTTCTCCGCCATCTGGTCCAACCCGCCGATCCGGGTGGGCAAGGCGGCGCTGCACGACATGCTCGTCACCTGGCTGCGTCGCCTGGAGCCGGCGGGCAGCGCGTGGCTGGTCGTGCACCACAATCTCGGCGGTGATTCTCTCGCCCGCTGGCTGGAGGGCGAGGGTTGGGCAGCCAGGAAGGTCTCCTCGCGCAAGGGCTACCGGATCCTGAGGGTGTCGCGGCCGTGAAGCAGCTCGGGCCCACAGACCTGAAGAGGCTGCACCGGGAGTGGAACCGCAAGACCACGGGCCGTCTTTCGCTGATCCTCGACGGGGTCGCCTCGCCCTACAACGTGGGCGCGATCGTCCGCACCGCCGCCGCCTACAGGGTCGAGCACCTCTATCTCGCGGGTGCCACGGTCAGCCCGGCGAACGCCAAGGCCGGCAAGCTGTCGATGGGCACCGAGCGGTACCTGTCCTGGACGTCGTTCGAACGCGGTCCCGACGCAGCGGACGCCGCACGGGAGGACGGTTTCACGGTCATCGGGCTGGAGCTGGCCGACGCCGCTGTGCCTCTACACCAGCTGAGGGCCGGCCCCGACGTGTGCCTGGCGGTGGGGCACGAGGACCACGGCCTTCCGGCCGCGACGCTCGCGGCGTGCGACGCCGTCGGCTTCCTTCCGCTCATGGGCAGGGTCGGGTCGCTGAACGTCGCGACGGCCGCGGCGATCGCCATGTACGAGCTCCGCCGCCAGGAATGGGCGTGACCGGCCTCAGAGCCGCGCCGGGTTCACCGCGACCCTGACCTGCCCCGCTGGTCTCGGAACGGCGGCAAGGACCGAGGCGAGCTGGTCGCTGTCGGCCGCCTTCACCATCCAGCGCCCGCCGAGCGGTCCGAGCAGCTCGACGGCCTGACCCTCGAGCGCGGCGACGTACTCGCCCGCTGATTCGCCGTAGACGAGAGCGACCGCCGCGAAGGGCGGAAGCTTCAGGGCCCGGCGCATCGGCTCCTCCCACTCTGTGAGGAGGGACGGATCTGCCAGCAGGGCCGCCCTGATGGCTGGGTGGTCGGGTTGCCTGGTCTGTACCGCCACACGCCCGGTGTGCCCCCCGGTGAGGCGCGAGGCGAGCGCCAGCAACCCGAGCGCCTCGGCCGCCGCCCTGAAGCGGGGGGCCAGGAGCTCCTGGTCGAAGTCGACGAAGACGACGACCCCGTAGCCGTCGGACGGAGACAGGCGGTGGAGCACCGCTTCGGTACCGATCAGGACGTCAGCACCGGGCAGCTGGGCGGTCGCGGCGGTCACCTCCCCGACGGGCCTCCCCGTCAGCACCTCGAGCTCCTCGCGCGCCCGTGAGACACCCACCCTCAAGCGACGGAGGACGGTCGAGGTGCAGGACGCGCACATCTCGGGCCGGGTCATGCCGCAGTGGGAGCACCGGAGCCCACCTTCGTCCGCCTGGGACAGTGCCGATCCGCACCTCTCGCACCGGGCCAGCTCCCCGCAGCTGGCGCACGCGAGCAGCCTCGCCCTGCCGGTGCGGTTCAGCACGCACACCACCCGCTGTGACGAGCGCACCAGGTCGACCAGCCTCTCGGAGTACAGGCCCAGCCGGGGATCGTCGTCCCGGCGGTCGATGAGCTCGAGACGGGACCAGCCGGATCGTTGCCTGCCCGGGTCCGCGACGATGACCTCGCCGAGCGCTCGCAGCTCCAGGGTCGGGCAGGGCGTCACGAGCACGGCGGGAGCGCCAGCGCGCCTGGCCCTTTCCACCACGACGTCGACGGCGTTCCACGTCGGGGCCCCTTCCTGCGCGAGACCCTCGTCGTGGGCGTCTATGACGACCGCCGCCCGGATGTCCGGGCAGGGACCCCACGCCG
>DAIRCY010000114.1:0-7205 GCA_036796435.1 Acidimicrobiales bacterium | reverse complement strand
GGACCCAGTGCGTCATGTCGGCCTGCCAGGTCTCGTTGGGCAGGTGCGCCTCGAAGCGCTGCCACGACGTCCGCGGGCGCTTTTGGGGCTGGGGGGTGACGAACCCCCGCCGGCTGAGGTGGTACTGGATCGTGAGCGGCCCGGCGTCGAGGCCTTCTTCGTCGAGCTGCTTGCGCAGCATCACGATCTCGTCTTCGAGCTCGATCGGAAGCTGGGTCGGGCGCCGGACCGGCGCCGTGGAACGACGCACGAGCCCCTCGTAGCCGCCCTCACGGAAGAGCACGACCTGCTTTGCCACCCACGACTTGGACATCCCGATCGACGACGCCACCGCTCGCAGCGAGCGCCCTTCGATCTCGACAGCGTCGACGGCGTAACGAGCATGGTCCATGGACACCACCCCAGCAGGTGTCCACGATGTCCTGGGACATGGTGTCCATTATCTCGTGGAACCAGACACTGCCGGGGGCGCCACTCCTACGACCAGCGACTTCGGTCGGCGCAACCTTCCACGGCGCGAAATTCGAGAGTGGCGATCGCCCCGTGAGGGCGACGGCTCAAGGAGATCGTCACATCGATCCCGTACCTTGAGCTCGTGAAGGTACGAAGACGTCATCCGCACTCTGGAGCGTGACGGCTGGCGCCTCGACAGGCGGACCGGCTCTCATCGCCAGTTCCGCCATCCCGACCGGCCTGGAACGGTGACGGTAGCGGGCAAGCCAAGTGACGAAGTGCCGAAGGGTACGCTGGGATCGATCTGGCGGCAGGCCGGCAAGTCGGGAAGGCAGAATAGTGACTGAGTACGTCGTCGTGATCGAGCGGGAAGGCGACGCGTGGGGGGCGTTCGTGCCCGACCTTCCCGGCTGCGTGGCGGCTGGCGGTTCCCGCGACGAGGTCGAAACCCTCATCGCTGAAGCGATCCCTCTGCACATCCAATCGTTGCGCGAGCACGGCGACCCAATTCCCCCTCCGACGGTGATGGGCTCGACGAAGGTCCAGGTGGCATGAATGATGACGAGCCCGTGGTGCGCCATCACTTGACGTAGCCCTCGCGTCGGACCTTGGCGTGACGAGCGGCCAGGCTGATCGCCGGCCCCTCGATCAACGGCTCGAGGTTCGCATTGTGGGAGGCCGGGGGCGCCGTGAAGCAGCCGCGCCTCTGGCGGCAAGGCTGCATCTCCATGAGTGGCCGCGCCCCCTCGGACGGCGAGGGCGCGGCCACCGGGGTACCTCCGTGCCGATGCACCTAGCGGCGACAGTCCCCAGTCCCGCTCAAGAGCAAGTGAATCCTGTCGTGTCTGTCACGCACGTCTTTCCTGTGATGTGCCTGTAGGTGTAGCTGTACCCGTGACTCCCGACGACGGTCGCTGTGCCTTGGAACAGCTGCTTGAGCATTGTCCCTTGGGGAACTGTGCCCCCCTCTTGTGGCGGAAGGCTCGACCGGTCCGGACCGGTCTTCGAGAGCACCTGGTAGTTGACGTAGCCCTTCACCGAGCCGCGTTGCGATGTGCAAGCGCCGTCGTAACGGTTGGCGAAGCCTCTGAAGCTGCCGCTGGCTGTGATCGTCACTGTGTACTCGTCTGTGCCGAGCGGCGTGACCCTGAACCGGAACGAGAGGTTGTCGTACGCCCAGATCTTCCCGCTTGGCGAGGAGACCGTGCATGTCGGCGTGGACGTCGACGTCAAGGCCGTCGTGTCGGGATGGTGGCGTGTGTGCGTCACAGCAGTCACCCCGTGACCTGGCGCGGCGAACGCAGGCGAAGTGCCCAATCCCAGTGCGGCCACGCAGATGCCGACCGAAATCGCCGCGGCTCGAGCTCGATGTCGCATGGCAATGTCCTTTCACTCGTGGGACGAACGGAGGCACGCGTCCGCGATGGTTTCCACTTCTGGCCCGGATTCCCCGGCGAGGCCCCCATCTTCGTACCATTACCGCCACTCGCCAGCGCGCTCCGTAGGCGCCAGGGAAATGTAGACAACGCAAAGATGTCGACGGCCAAGTTCTGCCATCTCGGCAGGCTGGCGACGGCGCGACGGAATGCTCCGACCGCCATGCCACGCCGTCCATCGTGTCCAAGCTCCGGCGGGACCCTCGACCTGGTCCGCGTGGCGTCACGTCAGGGCGGCCAGGAACTCCTCAGGGGGGATCGCGCCGGGGGAGGCGCCGCGAGAGTGGAGCTCGTTCGCCAGTCGCTGGACGAGCGCGTTCGCTGGCGTGGGCACGCCATGGAGCCGACCAAGGAGCACGACCTCCCCGTTGAGGTAGTCGGTCTCGAGGGCATCGGCGCGCCTCGCAAGGCTCTGCCAGGTGGAGCCCCCCGGTCGCGTCCTTCCGCCGACGGCGTGGAGCGACACGATGTCCTGCCGACGGCGCTCGTCCTCTCCCGCGCTCACCGCGTCGACGCCGGCGGCGGCGAGGCACGCCTCGCCCTCGAGCGAGACCAACTCCCCGATCGGGCCCTTGCGGGCGGCAGGACCGCACACCGCCTCGACGGCGTTGCCGAGGTTGGTCACGAGCTTGCGCCACTTCCAGCGCGCGATGTCGGGGACCGCGCGCGAGTCGAAGGTCGCGGCGCGGAACGCCGCCGAGAGGGACCGGGCGAGGCTGTCGACGCCTTCTGGAAACCGGCCTACATCGAGGATGCCGGTGTACGGCGCGGAGTACGCCTCGACGACACCCGGTTCGAGATGGACGCTGGGACAACCGACCGAGACGCCGTAGACCTTGGCGAACCTCCGGAGCGCCTCGGGCTCGTTGCGTACCCCGTTCTGCAGGGTCACGACCGCCACGTCGGGGGCGCAGATCGCCAGGTCCGCCAGCGCCGGCGGGGAGTCCTGGCTCTTCACGCTGAGGAGCACGACGTCGGCCTCTTCCCAGTCGACCCTGTGAGGCCCGTCGACGGTCGGGATTCCGAGCCGGACTTCACCCGAGGGGTCGCGCAGGAGCATGCCCTCGGCGCGAAGGGCCTCGTAGTGGGGGCCGCGCGCGATCAGGACGACGTCTTCACCGTGCTGGTGCAGTCGGGAGGCGACCACGCCGCCGACAGCGCCAGCCCCGTAGACGACGAAGCGCACCGCGGCAGTCTGACACATGCTACGCAGCCCGTGGCATCCAATGAAGTTCACTTCAAGTAAAAGAAGCCCGCGCGTGCTGGTACGCTCCGAGCCGGTGAGCGAGCGCCTGCTTTCGATCGGCGAGATGGCCGAACGGACGGGCGTCGCGACGTCCGCCCTCCGTTTCTACGAGTCTGAAGGGCTGCTCAGTTCCACCCGTACCGACGGAGGGCAGCGGCGGTACCCCCGCAGTGCGCTCCGAAGGGTCGCGTTCGTCCGGGTGGCGCAGCGCGTCGGGCTCACGCTCGATGAGATCCGTGACGCACTCGCGGCGCTTCCCGAATCCCGTACCCCGACGAAGGCGGACTGGGCGCGGCTCTCTGCATCGTGGCGGCCCCGTCTCGACGAGCAGATCGCCGTGCTCGAGCGGCTCAGAGACGAGCTGGCGTCGTGCATCGGCTGTGGCTGCCTGTCACTTCGCGCGTGCTCCCTGTACAACCCGTCGGACCGAGCGGCCGCCGCGGGGCCCGGCCCGAGGTATCTCCTCGCTGACGAGCGGCCAGAGGCGGTGCGGGGACGGGGCTAGCGGCCTTCCCTCCTCCGGGGCTGCGCGGTACCGTTGCGGCTGACCGCGTCGAAGAGGGGGAGACATGAGGGTGCGCGGCAGCGCGTCGGTGGCTGTCCTCTCCGCAGTCGCCCTCGCTGCGGGCCTCACGATCGCCGTGACCCTCGGCCCCTCCTCCAAGGCAGGCGGGTTGCACTCACCGCCCCTCGGAGCGCGCCGCTCACCGACAACGGCGTTTCTCACCGAGTCGCAGTGCCTCGCGACATCGTCGATCCGGCTGCCCTGCTACGACCCGAGCCAGATCCAGACCGCCTACGAAGAAACCCCACTGTTCAAGCGGGGCATCGACGGGCGGGGCGAGACGATCGCCATCGTGGATTCGTTCGGCTCGCCGACGATCCGCGGGGACCTCGCGGCGTTCGACGCAAAGTTCCACCTGCCCGCTCCTCCAAACCTGCAGATCATCCGGCCCGCCGGGCCGATTCCCCGCTACGACCCCCGCACAACAACAATGGTCGGCTGGGCAGGGGAGACGACGCTCGACGTCGAGTGGGCGCACGTTGCGGCCCCGGGTGCCAGTCTTCTCGTCGTCGAAACGCCCGTGTCGGAAACCGAAGGTCCCGTCGGTTTCCCGCAGATCGTCGCGGCCGAGACCGACGTCGTCGATCACCATCTCGCAGACGTGATCACCCAGAGTTTCGGTGCAAACGAGGCCACCTTCTCCCCGGAGAGCACGATCGCCACGCTCCGCGGCGCGTTCGTCGCGGCCGCCGCCGCCCACGTCACTGTCATCGCGTCGACGGGGGACACAGGCGTGAGCGATTACACGACAGCGACAGGAAAGAACTTCTCGTCCGCGCGGACGGTCACATGGCCGGCGAGCGATCCGCTGGTCACCGCCGTCGGCGGGACGCGGCTCAGTCTCGACTCCGCGGGCCGCCGCACCGCCCCCGACAAGGTCTGGAACGACTCGTACGACGCGTTGGCCAATGAGTTCGTGTTCGGCACATCCGCGCCCCACCCGAATGCGACCGGGGGTGGCCTTTCCTCGGTGTTCTCGAGGCCCTCCTATCAGTCAGGCGTGGCCGGGGTCGTCGGCGACCACCGGGGAATCCCCGACGTCTCCATGAGCGCCGCCTGCTCCGGCCTCGTCGACACCTATCAGAGCTTCGGCGGCCCGACACCACCCGGCTGGTACTACGTGTGCGGCACGAGCGAGGCGGCGCCGCTCTTCGCAGGGATCGTCGCGCTCGCCGACCAGGAGGCGCACCACCCCTTGGGCCTCCTCAACCCCGCCCTCTATTCGATGAAGCGGAACCACGATCCGGGCATCGTGCCCGTGCGCAGCGGCAATACGACCGTCTCGTTCGACGCTCGAGGTGCCCGCCACACGGTCGCGGGCTACGACGCAGCGGCCGGCTACAACCTCGCCTCGGGGCTCGGCACGATCGACGCGGCGCGCTTCGTGCCGGAGCTCGTCCGTGCCGTGGCGAAGGTCGGCTCCGCGGCGACGTACGGCTTCCTCCCGCCGGGGGGTCAGGGCTGACGGGGTGACGCTGCGACGCTCGAGCACCCGTGGGGCCACCAATGCGTTCGGCGCTCAGCCGCCTGTCGAGCCCTTCCCGCGCAGACTCAGCTGCTCCCCGATCTTCTCCGCGTCCGTCTGCCAGTGCCATCCCCCGGTGGCGTCGGCCTCCTCGAGGGGCGTGTCCGGGCCGAGGAGCTGCCGCACCGCCGCCTCGAGCTCGCGGGGCGTGGAGGCGCCGACGGCCGTCACCGTCCCGTCGGCGTCCACGAGGATGTTCGTCGGCACCCCACGGATGCCGAGCCGCTCAACGAGCTCGCCGGCCTCGTCGACGAGCACGGTCCCCCCGACCCCCCACAGCTCGCAGAATGTCCGGGCTTCGGCGAACGCTCCGGTGCCCTCCCAGACGTCCACGAGGATGATCTCCAGGCCAGACCGGCCTGCACGGCGGCGAAGGTCTTCGATGACCGGCGCCTCCGCGTTGCACGGGCCTCACCAGCTGGCAAAGACGTTGATCACGTATTTGCGCCCGGCCCACTCGCCGAGGTCGTGCAGCTCCTTGGTCCACAAGTCCGGAAGGGAGAGATCCGGCATCTTGGTGCCGACGAGCGGGTGCGGCTGCGCGACGACGCCGACGTCCGGCGACCCCTCGAGCAGGTCCTCGACGACCGACAGCGTCCCGGACCCGGCGTTGGCAACCAGCAGGCGTCCGGGGTGAAGGGGGTCCTCGCACACCCCTCCGGGCGCGGCGCCCACTGGGATGCGTGACCACTCGACCCCGTCGAGTCCCATCACGCTCACCGTGCCGTCGCCGCGATTTCCGACGTAGAGCCGGTCGTCCCGCAACCCCATCGTGAGGCCGACGGGAGCGTTCGGCACGGTCATCTCGGCGACCTTCTCGATCTTCTTGCCGTCGACGCGGGTGATCGTGCTCGCGAGCGAGTCTGCGATGAAGACGTGGCCGCTCTCTTGGTGCACGCCGATCGCGCACGGCCCCGCCGCGAGCGGAAGGCACCCCATCACGGCCAGGCTCGCCGCGTCGATGACCGTCACCGAAGAAGCGACGAAGTTCACGCAGTAGACCCTTCCGGCCGACGGGTCTGCGGCGATGGCACCGGCACCGAGCTCCGCCTCGACGACGGCGACCCGCTCGAGTGCGTCGAGGTCGATGACGCTCATGGTCGAGCCGGCGGCATCGCCCGCATAGAGGCGACGCCCGTCCACGTCGATGCACAGGCCGGCGGGATAGCAGCCGACGGCGATCGTGGAGACCACCCGGCCGGCGGCCGCGTCGATCACGGAGACCTGATCGGAGCGCGCGTCCGCGGTGAAGACGCGTCCCGTCTCCTCGTCTACCGCGATGTCGATGGGCTCTCCTCCGACAGGGATGGTGTCGATCACGCGCAGCTCGTCGGGATCCACGACGGCGACGGCGTTCGACCTCGAGCACGCCACGTAGATGCGGCCGGTCTTCTGGTGCACCGCGACGCCCTCTGGGTCGAGTCCAACCGCCACCTCGGCGATCACCCGGTACGCGCGGCCCGGACCCGTCATGTCGACGTGACAGCTCGGACCGCCGTCGACCGTCGGGAGCTCACCGGAGGATGCCGGTGTGCCGAGGCTCGGCCCGCCCGCGAGGTCCGGCGCACCGTCGGCGAACGACTCTTCGCGCCGCGCGTGCAGCAACTCGTTCAGCAACTCGCCTGGCGGGGCAGACATGGTTCCTCCCTTTGGTCGGCTTTCGTCGTACCCGGACGCTTGCGGGCCGGAACCATCTGACCACCCGATGTGGCCGCTCGACGGCACGCACGATTGCAAGCGCGCTGCCCCTCGCGCAAAACGGGATGCACGATCCGGTCGGCGCGGGAGCCCGATTGGAGAAAGCAGAGCAAAGAAGAAGATGGTAGTTCGACGGCGTCGCCCACCGGCATCCTCGGTGGCGGTGCGAGCAGTGGTGGCGCCCTCTACGCTGCCAGGCCGGAGGTGTCCAGGCGCCTGGTGGGCCTCCCCGCCTTCAAAGCGGGTGGGACGGGTGATCCCCGTCCGGCGGGTTCGATTCCC
>DAIRCY010000113.1:0-7271 GCA_036796435.1 Acidimicrobiales bacterium | reverse complement strand
GGGGCTGGCACCCGGCGCGCTCCGCCCGGATAGTCGCCGGGAACGGAACGGTCATCGGCGCGGTGGGGGAGGTGGATCCCGAAGCCGTCGCCGCCTACGGCATATCCGGCAGGATCGGCTTCCTGAGTGTCTCCCTGGACGCTGTAGCGGACCAGCCGCGGGTGGCACGCGTCGCCCCGCCGGTCAGCCGGTTCCCGGCCAGCGACATCGACCTCGCGTTCGTGCTCGCCGAGCAGGTCCCGGCCGTCTCCGTACGCGACGTTCTGGCCGCGACCGGCGGTGAACTGCTCGAGGACGTCTGGCTCTTCGACGTCTTCCGCGGCCCGCAGATCGGCGAGGGCAACAAGAGCCTCGCTTTCAGGCTCAGGTTCAGGGCTCAGGACCGCACCCTCGACGAGTCGGAGCTCTCGGAGCTGCGGCTGGCGGCGATCGGCTCCGTGACGAACGCGTTCAATGCCAAGCTGAGGGCCTGACACCACCACCGGCACCTGCATCACTATGCAGAAATGTGTATAGTAATCGCGTGCCTGGCAAGTTGAAGACCGCCGTCTACGGCGCCTCGGGCTACGCAGGGGCGGAACTGCTGCGCCTCGCGGCCGGGCATCCGGCGCTGGACGTGGTGCTCGTCACCGCCGACACCCAGGCGGGCGGGCGGGTCGCAGACCTCTACCCGAGCCTGGCCTCCGCCTACCGGTCGCTGACGTTCGCGACGGCCGAGGACGCCGAGGCGGACGGCCTCGACCTCGTCTTCCTGGCGATGCCCCACGGGGCGTCACAGGCGTTCGTCCCGGATCTCCTGGCGCGCAACGGCACGGTGGTCGACCTCGCCGCCGACTTCCGGCTCAGGGACGCATCGCTGTACCCGCGTTGGTACGGGGAGGAGCACAGCCATCCCGAGCTTCTGGACAAGGCCGTATACGGGATACCGGAGCTGTTCAGGGAGGACCTCGCCGGGGCGAAGCTCATCGCCGCCGCGGGCTGCTATCCCACGGCCGCGGCGCTCGCGCTCGCGCCGCTCGCCCGGGCGGGCATGATCGAGGACACCGGGGTGCTCGTGGACGCGGCGAGCGGCGTTTCGGGTGCGGGGCGCGCCCCGAAGCCGAACACCCATTTCAACACCGTCGACGAGGACTTCACCGCCTACGGCCTGCTGCACCACCGGCACACCCCCGAGATCGAGCAGGCCTCAGGCGTCGAGGTGCTGTTCACGCCTCACCTGGCGCCGATGAACCGCGGGATCCTCGCCACCTGCTACGCCCGCCCCGCTTCGAAGGGCACGGGCGTCCCGGACCCGCTGAAGGCGCTCGCAGACTTCTACGCGGCCGAGCCGTTCATCGTGGTCGACGAGCGGTCGCCCTCCACCAAGGCGACCCTCGGCTCGAACTGCGCCCACATCACCGCCCGCTTCGACGAGCGCACCGGGTGGATCGTCGCCATCACGGCCATCGACAACCTGACCAAGGGCGCCGCGGGGCAGGCCATCCAGTGCGCCAACATCGCCGTGGGCCTTGAGGAGACCGCCGGCCTTCCGCTCGTGGGCGTGTACCCATGACCAGCCGTTCGGTACCGGAGCCGGTGGAGATAGACGCTGCGGCCAAGGCGGACGTGCTGGTCGAGGCGCTGCCCTACATACGGCGGTTCTGGGGAAGGGTCGTCGTCGTCAAGTACGGCGGCAACGCCCTCGCCGGGGCCGAGCTCGGGGACGGTCCGGATCCGCTCGCCTCGTTCGCCAGCGACATCGTGTTGATGCGCTCCGTCGGGATGAGGCCGGTCGTCGTCCACGGCGGGGGCCCGCAGATCGGTGAGCTCATGGAACGGTTGGGCAAGGTCCCGGAGTTCGTCGACGGGCTTCGGGTCACCGACGCCGAGACGCTCGACATCGCCCGGATGGTCCTCGTCGGCAAGGTCAACCGCGACATCGTGAGCGCGATGAACGTGCACGGCCCGCTGGCGGTGGGGGTCTCTGGGGAGGACGCGGGGGTCCTCAACGCCGAGGCTCGGGACCCACAGCTCGGCTTCGTCGGCAACGTCACCTCGGTGAACCCGGACCTACTGCTCAAGCTGATCGCCGAGGACCTGATCCCCGTCGTCGCCACTATCGGCACCGACGACACCGGGCAGGCCTACAACATCAATGCCGACACAGCCGCCGGCGCCGTCGCCGAGGCCGTCAAGGCGGCGAAGCTGGTCTACCTGACCGACGTCGACGGCATACGCAGCGACCGTCACGACCCGGCATCGCGCATCTCGGCTGCGACCGCCGACCAGCTGGAGAAGATGCTGGCGGACGGAACCGTCGACGGCGGGATGATCCCGAAGGTCCGGTCCTGCATCCAAGCGGTGCGCAGCGGGGTGGAGCAGGCCCACATCCTCGACGGCCGCCACCCCCACGCGCTGCTGCTCGAGATATTCACCCGGGAGGGGATAGGAACCATGGTCACCGCCGGAGCGGAGGGATGACCGCCGGAACGCCGGCGGCGAACCGCCTCATGAACACCTACCCGGCGCAGCCGGTGACCTTCGTGAGGGGGCAGGGAAGCAGGCTGTGGGACGACCAGGGAAACGAGTACCTGGACTTCCTCTGCGGCCTGGCTGTCACGTCCCTCGGGCACTCGCACCCGGTCGTGGCGGACGCCGTCTCGGAACAGTCCCGCACCCTGCTGCACGTGTCGAACCTCTTCGCCACCGTCCCGCAGCAGGAGGTCGCCGCGACCCTCGACCGCCTCGTCGACGCAGGCAGCGGGCGGGTGTTCTTCTGCAACAGCGGCGCCGAGGCGAACGAAGCGGCGATCAAGCTCGCCCGGCGCTGGGCCGGACCCGGCCGCCACGTGGTGGTGAGCGCCTACGGGTCGTTCCACGGCCGCACCCTCGCGACGCTCCACGCGACAGGCCAGCCGACCAAGCACGAACCCTTCCAGCCGCTACCCGAGGGTTTCCGGCACGTGGCGTGGAAGGACGCTGATGCGCTCGCCTCGGCGCTGGACCCGTCAGTCGCCGCCGTACTACTCGAACCGGTCCAGGGGGAGGGTGGGGTGAACCCCGCCGGCGCCGAGTACTTCCAGGAGGTGCGGCGGCTGTGCGACGAGCGGGGGATCCTCTTCATGGTTGACGAGGTCCAGACCGGGCTCGGGCGGACCGGGGAATGGTTCGGCTTCCAGCACTACGGGGTCAGGCCCGACGTCGTGACTATGGCCAAGGCGCTCGGCAACGGTGTGCCGATCGGGGCGTGCTGGGCGCGCGACGACGTCGCCGGCGCGTTCGGGCCGGGTGACCACGCGACGACCTTCGGCGGGCAGCCATTCGCCGCGTCGGCGGCGCGTGCGGTCCTGTCGGTCATGGAAGCGGAGGATGTCCCAAGGCTGGCCAGGGATTCCGGTGCCTACCTGACCGAGAAGCTCGCCGGGATCGAAGGGGTCAAGGAGGTGCGGGGCGCCGGCCTGCTCGTCGCCGCGGAGCTCGAAGAGGGAAAAAGAGCGGCCGACGTCGCGTCGAACGCCCTCCAGCTCGGGCTCGTCGTCAACGCCGTCACCGCCACGGCGCTGCGCCTGGCCCCGTCACTGCTGGTCACGCGCGACGAGATCGATGAGGCGGCCGGCATCCTCGCAAAGGCCATCGCGGGGACGGAGGCCCAGTGATGCGCTCGTTCCTCGAAATGGACGACATCGACGCCCGCGAGCTCGGCGAGATCCTCGACCTGTCCGAGGGTCAGCCGCGGCCGGTGATGGCTGGCCGCGGCGCGGCGCTCATCTTCGAGAAACCGTCGAACCGCACCCGCAACTCGACGGAGATGGCGGTCGTGCAGCTGGGCGGGCACCCCATCACGATCCGCGGCGAGGAGATAGGCATCGGCACGCGCGAGACCGTCGAGGACGTGACCAGGGTCCTCGCTCGCTACCACGCCGTCGTAGCCGCCCGGGTGTTCGACCACACGCTCCTGGAGGGCATGGCGAAGGTCGGCGAGGTGCCGATCGTCAACCTCCTCTCCGACCGGTCGCACCCCTGCCAGGTGCTGGCCGACCTCCTCACGCTCCGGCAGAGGTGGGGAGCGCTGGAAGGGAAGAAGCTCGCATGGGTGGGCGACGGCAACAACGTCGCGCGGAGCCTCGCACTCGGTTGTGCCCTCGCCGGCGTGGAGGTGCGGCTCGCCTGCCCCCCGGGTCACGAGCTCGACGCCCCATCCCTCGACGCGGCGCGCTCTCTGGGTGGAACCGTCCTCCAGACACGCGACCCGAAAGAGGCGGTGGATGGTGCCGACGCCGTCTACACCGACGTGTGGGTCTCCATGGGGCAGGAGACGGAGGCCGCTCAACGCGAGGATGCCTTCGCCGGCTACCAGGTCAGCGCCGGTCTGATGGCGCTCGCTTCTCCCGGAGCGGTGTTCCTCCACTGCCTGCCGGCGCACCGCGGGCTCGAGGTGAGCGCTGACGTCATCGACGGCCCGGCGAGCATCGTGTTCGACCAGGCGGAGAACCGCATGCACGCCGCGCGGGGACTGCTGATGTGGCTGCTGGGCGGGAAGCCGTGAAGCTCTCGAAGACCCAGCGCCATCACCGCATCGAGCAGATCCTCGAGCGCTCGCCGGTGACGAGCCAGGCGCAGCTCGTGGAGCTGCTCGCGAAGGCCGGTGTTGCCGCCACGCAGGCGACCGTATCGCGCGACCTCGAGGAGATCGGTGCCGTCAAGGTGCGCGCGGCGGGCGGTGAGGCCGTCTACGCCGTCCCCGAGCACCCGAAGGACCGGGTCGCGCCCGAAGACCACCTTCGCCGCGTCCTCGGCGAATGGGTCGTCGAGGTCGCTTCCTCGGCGAACCTCGTGATCGTGCGCACACCCCCGGGCTCCGCGCACGTCGTCGCCTCCGCGCTCGACCGGGCGTCGCTGCCTGGCATCGTGGGCACCGTGGCGGGCGACGACACGATCCTCGTCGTCGCAGCCGAAAAGACCGGCGGCGTCACCATCGCACGCCGCCTGCGCAGCCTCGCGGGTTTGTGACCCGGGCGCAGACCGTAACCTCAAAGAGAAGACGAGAAAGGCATTCCTGAAGTGGCCAAGAGAGTTGTGCTGGCTTACAGCGGTGGACTGGACACTTCGGTGGCCGTCCGCTGGATGATCGAGCAGATGGGCGTCGAGGTGATCGCCGTCGCCGCGGACGTCGGTCAGGGCGGCGACTGGGAAGCGATCAAGGAACGCGCCATCGCCGCCGGCGCCTCGGAGGCGATCGTCCTGGACCTGCGCGACGAGTTCGCCGACGAGTTCGTAGCTCCGGCGCTCCGGGCGAACGCCAAGTACGAGGGCAAGTACCCGCTGATCTCGTCTTTGTCCCGCCCGATCATCGTCAAGCACCTGGTGAAGGCCGCCCGCGAGCACGGTGCCGACTCGATCGCCCACGGTTGCACCGGCAAGGGCAACGACCAGGTCCGCTTCGAGGTCTCCACCGCCGCTCTGGCACCCGACCTCGAGGTTCTCGCCCCCGTCCGCGGGTGGGGCATCACCCGCGAGGAGTCGATCGAGCTGGCCGAGAAGTGGGGGATCCCCATCACGGTCACCAAGTCGAGCCCCTACAGCATCGACCAGAACCTGTGGGGACGGACGATCGAGTGCGGCATCCTCGAAGATCCGTGGGAGCAGCCGCCCGAGGAGGTCTTCGAGCTGACGACCCCCACCGCCACCGGGCCCACCGAGATCGTGATCAGCTTCGAGCAGGGCCTGCCGGTCGCGCTGGACGGCAAGCGCATGCCGCTGGCCGAGCTCATCGGCGAGGTGGACCGCATCGTCGGTTCCTACGGCTGGGGCCGGATCGACATGATCGAGAACCGCAGGGTCGGTATCAAGAGCCGCGAGGTTTACGAGTGCCCCGGCGCTCTGGCGCTGCTCATGGCGCACGCGGACCTCGAGGACCTGACCCTCGAGCGCGACCTCGCCCACGAGAAGGCCAGGCTCGAGCCGCGCTACGCGGAGCTGGTCTACGACGGCCTGTGGTTCTCGCCGCTGAAGCAGGCGCTGGACGCCTTCGTGGACGAGAGCCAGAGATTCGTGAGCGGGGATGTGAGGCTGCGCTGCGAGCTGCCCGGTCGTTGCATCGTCGCCGGCCGGAGGAGCGATGTGGGGCTCTACGACTACTCCCTCGCCACCTACGAGGCCGCCGACCGCTTCCGCCACCAGGACGCCGAGGGCTTCGTCCGGCTGTGGGGCCTCGGGGTGTCCACCTGGGCGGCCCGCCAGGTCAACAGGGGCGGCGGGTCATGACCCCGGGGTCCCCGACCGGGGCGGCGGGGTCCCCGGCCGGGAGTGTCACATGACCCTTTGGCAGGGGCGGTTCGGGGCGGGCACACCGGCGGAGGAGCTCCTCGACTACACGGTCAGCCTGCCCTACGACAAGCGCCTCGCCGCCGACGACGTCACCGGGTCCAGGGCGCACGTCCGCGGGCTTGTGGCCGCCGGCATCCTGACCGAGGCCGACGGGCAGATGCTCATGGCGGCCCTCGACCGGGTCGCCGCCGAGCTCGCCACCGAAACCCTGGAGTTCCGTCCCGGTGACGAGGACGTGCACACCGCGGTCGAGCGGAGGGTGACCGAGCTGGCGGGTGACGTCGGAGCGCGCCTGCACACCGGCCGCAGCCGCAACGACCAGGTCGCCACCGATCTGCGCCTCTTCTGCAAGCGCGAGCTGCTGCTGGTAGCGCGACGGGTGGTCAACCTGCAGAGGGTCCTCTTCGCCAGGGCCGAGGAGGCCGGCGACAGCTACCTGCCGGGCTACACCCACCTGCAGCGTGCACAACCCGTGCTGCTCGCGCACCACCTCCTCGCCCACGGCTGGGCCTTGTCGCGCGACGTCGACCGGATCCTCGACGCACGCGTACGCCTCGATGTCTCACCCCTCGGAGCAGGGGCCCTCGCCGGCAGCTCCCTTCCCCTCGACCCCGACCTCGTGGCGGCCGAGCTCGGGTTCGCGAAGCGGTTCGAGAACTCGCTCGACGCGGTCTCGGACAGGGACTTCGTGGCGGAGGCGCTGTTCGACCTCGCGCTCCTCGGGGTGCACCTCTCCCGCCTCGGCGAGGAGATCGTGCTGTGGTCCACGGAGGAGTTCGGCTTCGTGTCACTGGCCGACGAGTACGCGACCGGCAGCTCGATGCTCCCGCAGAAGAAGAATCCCGACATCGCGGAGCTCGCCCGTGGGCGTTCCGGCCGCCTGATCGGGCACCTCACCGGGATGCTCGCCACGCTCAAGGGCCTGCCGCTCGCCTACAACCGAGACCTCCAGGAGGACAAGGAAC
>DAIRCY010000112.1:0-7284 GCA_036796435.1 Acidimicrobiales bacterium | reverse complement strand
CCCTGCACGTACGGCTCGAGCAGGTCGATCACCTTGATGCCCGTCTCGAACATCTTGCGCTGCGGCTCGAGCTGGTCGAAGTCCGGCGGGGGCCGGTGGATCTCCCAGTGGTCCGCCACCTCGCCGATGTCGTCGGTGTCGAGGGGGAGGCCGAGCACGTTGAACACGTGGCCGAGGACGGCGTTGCCGACCGGCATGGTGAGGCCGCGGCCGAGGTTGCGCACGGGAGCCCCGCGGGTCAGGCCGTCGGTCGGCCGCATGCAGATGCAGCGCACCCGGCCCTCCCCGATCTGCTGGGCGACCTCCGCCGTCACGGTGACCTTCTCGCCCTCGAGGTCCAGGTCGACCTCGACGGCGTGGTTGATCTCGGGCAACGCGTGCGGCGGGAACTCCACGTCGATGACCGGGCCCGCGATCGCGACGACGCGCCCCTCCTCGAGCGGGCGGTCGCCGGCGGCCGGCCTCTCGGGTGCGGTGATGGCCATTGGTCAGGCTCCCTTCGATGGGCGGAGCGCCTCCGCTCCGCCGACGATCTCCATGATCTCGGTCGTGATGGCGTCCTGGCGCGCGCGGTTCATGACGCGGGTGAGGGTGCGGATCAGCTCGTCCGCGCTGTCGCTCGCCGCAGCCATCGCGCGCTGCTGGGCGGTGAAGAAGGCGGCCGCGCCCTCGAGCATCGCGGTGAAGATCTCCGACTCGACCGCCCGCGGGGCGAGCTCGCTCAGGAGCGTCTCCACGTCGGGCTCGAACTCGGTGTAGCCGCCCGACGCCTGCTGGCCGGCCGGCGCGGCGGCACCCGAACCGGAACCGCCGAGGGCGTCACCTTCGGCGCCGGTGTCTGCGCCGGTGTCAGCGCCGGTGCCGGCGCCGGTGCCGGTGCCGGTGGCGGTGCCCGGCGCGCCCCCCGGACGGTGCACCTGCGGCGGGGTGGCGGCTGCGGGACGACCCGTCGCGCCCGAGCCGGGGCTCCCGGGCGCCGCGGACGTCGGCGGGCCCGCCGGCGCGGGCGATGCCGCCTGCCCGGGCTCGGGAAGCGGCAGGAGCTGGCGGACCTCGACCGTCTGGAGGCCGGCGGACTTGTAACGGGTGGACACGAGGAGAGCCTGCTGGACCTCGCCTGCGAGGAAGGGTGCCGACACCGCCGCCGCGACCCTGCGGGCGTCCGCCCACGTGGGGCGCTGGCTGATCCCCTGGAACGACCGCTCCACCTCCTGGCGCCGGAAGCGGAAGTAGGAGGGCGCCTTCTTGCCGACGGTGAAGAGCCGTACCTCGATCCCCTGGGCTCCGAGCTCGGCGATCAACCGTTCCGTCGCGCGCAACGTCGCGGCGTTGTACGCGCCGGCGAGCCCCCGGTCCGCCACGATCGAGAGCACCGCGACCGCCTGGCGCTCCGCCGGCTCACCGAGCAGCTTCTCCGCTGCGGCGGGGTCCCCTTTCGCGGCCTCGACGACGATGCGCGCCATGCCCTCCCGGTACGGCCGGTTGGCCGTCATGCGCGTGAGCGAACGGACGATCTGGGACGCGGCGATGAGCTCCATCGCCCTCGTGATCTTCTTCGTGGACTGGATGCTGCGGATCCGCCGCCGCAGCGCCCGCTCCTGGCCGCCGGGCACCGCTCAGTCGACCTTCCCCGTGTCGAAACCCTCGAGGAACGCGCGCATCGCCGCGTCCATCTCGGACTCCTCGGGCAGCTTCCCCGTCGAACGGATCGTCTCCAAGAGCTCGGCGTGGTTCCCGCGCAGGTACTCGCGCAGCTCGGTCTCGAACCGCCGCACCTGCTCCACCGGCACGGAGTCGGCCCAGCCGTGGGTGCCCGCGTAGATGACCGCGACCTGCTCTTCGACAGGGAGCGGATCGTTCTGCGGCTGCTTCAACAGCTCGGTCAGCCGGTAGCCGCGGTCGAGCTGGGCCTGCGAGACGCGGTCGAGCTCGGAACCGAAGGTGGCGAAGGCCTCGAGCTCGCGGAACTGCGCGAGGTCGAGCTTCAAGGTCCCCGACACCGAGCGCATCGCGCGCACCTGCGCGGCGCCACCCACACGGGACACCGAGTTGCCGACGTCGATGGCCGGCCGGATGCCCGAGTAGAAGAGGTCCGACTGGAGGTAGATCTGGCCGTCGGTGATCGAGATCACGTTGGTCGGGATGTACGCCGAGATGTCCCCGGCCTTCGTCTCGATGACGGGGAGCGCGGTGAGCGATCCGCCGCCGAGCTCGTCGGAGAGCTTGGCCGCCCGCTCGAGCAGGCGGCTGTGGAGGTAGAAGACGTCGCCGGGGTAGGCCTCGCGGCCCGGCGGGCGCCGGAGCAGCAGCGAGATCTGCCGGTACGCCTCCGCCTGCTTGGACAGGTCGTCGTAGATGACGAGCGCGTCCTCTCCGTTCTCCATCCAGTGCTGCCCCATGGCGCACCCGGCGTAGGGCGCGAGGTACTTGAACGGCGCGGGGTCGCCCGCGGAGGCGACGACCACGACGGTGTAGTCGAGCGCACCGAAGCTCTCGAGCGTGCTCACCGTCTGGGCGACCGAGGAGTTCTTCTGGCCGATCGCGACGTAGATGCACTTCACGCCGGCGTCGCGCTGGTTCAAGATGGTGTCGACGGCGATCGTCGTCTTGCCGGTCTTGCGGTCCCCGATGATGAGCTCGCGCTGGCCGCGCCCGATCGGGGTCATCGCGTCGATCGCCTTGATCCCGGTCTGGAGCGGCTGGGCGACCGGCTGGCGACCGACGATGCCGGGCGCCTGCACCTCCATGCGGCGTGAGACGCTCGTCGTCAGCGGGCCCTTCCCGTCGATCGGCTCGCCGAGCGCGTTCACGACGCGCCCCAAGAGGGGGTCGCCCACGGGCACCGAGAGGATGCGGCCGGTGGCCCTGACGACCTGCTCCTCCTCGAGGGTGTCGACGCCTCCGAGGACGACGGCGCCGATGGTCTCCTCGTCGAGGTTCAGCGCGAGACCGAGGGTCCCGTCCTCGAACTCGAGCAGCTCGTTCACCTTGGCGCGCGGCAGCCCGGACACCCGAGCGATGCCGTCGCCGACTTCGACGATCCGGCCGATCTGCTCGGCGTCCACCTGCGGGGTGTACTCGGCGACGTGGCGCCGCAGCGCCTCGGTGATCTCCTGTGCGTTGATGGTCAGCTCGGCCATGTCAGCCTCTCAGCTCCCCTCGGTTCCTCGGTCGTGTCGATCCTGTGAGTCCTGCGCGCTCCCGTCGCCCGGCGCAGCCCCCACACCCTGGCCCGGGCCGCGCTGGCGGTGCGCCTCGCGCTCGAGCCGGCCGAACCCGAGATCCGTCCAGCCGCCGCTCATCACGTGCTCGCGCAACCGCTCGAGCCGGCCGCGGGCGGTCGCATCGAGGTGGAGGTCGCCGATCTCGACGTTCACGCCGCCGAGCAACGCCGGGTCCACGGTCACCTGAAGCTCCACCGGCGCGCCGGCCAGCTGCGAGAGCCGCTCGCACAGCTCGCGGTGCTCGTCGGCCTCGACCTCCTGACCCGCCCGGACTCGCGCCACACGCCAGCCCCTGGCGGCGGCGACCTGTTCCACGAGCCAGCTGAGGGTACCGGCGACGTCGCGCGGCCTGCCGCCGACGACCGCGTAGTCGGCGAGCCGCAGGGTGGCGGCATGGACCTTGCCGGCGAGCAGGTCGTCGACGACGCCGCGGCGGACCTGGGCGGGAAGGTCGCGGTCTCCGAGCACCGAGCGGAGCTCGGGCGTCGAGTCGACGATGCGCGCGAACCGGAAGAGCTCGTCCTCCACCGTCTCGAGCTCGGGCACCGACAGCTCCTCGAACACCGCCTCGGCGTAACCGCCCACGCGCTCGCGGGCGCCACGGTGGCCCAGCAGCTCCTCTGTCCCCGTCCCGCCTGTCCCCTTCCCGTCTGTCCCCGTCCCGTCTGTCCCCGTCCCGTGCTCCGCCACCTGGCGCAACCGGTTCGAGACCCAGGCGATCGCGGCGGGCACCTCCTGGGCGTGGACCGCACCCGCGGTGTACCCGCAGAGCCGCGCCGCCGCCTCGCTCACCCGTCCGGTCAGGAGATCTACGAGCACGGCGCGCCGCGCGCGGGCGGGCACCGCAACATCGGTCATCGCGTCGTGCAACCCCGCATTTCGACGGACCTGCTCGTCGACAGAGGCGACCTCGCTCGCCAGCGAGGCTCGTGCGCCGGCGGCCGTCTCGTCGATGATCGCAGCCGCGTACCCCTGGACGGCTGGGTTCACGGCTCGGTGTCGGCCGCGGTCGCGGCGGCGGCCGCCCCCGGGTCAGCCGTCTCACGGCCGAGGGCGTCGACGGCCTCCTGGATGAGGTCCCGGTGCGCGGCGCGGTCCATCTCGCGCCCGATGATCCGTTCGACCACCTCGACGACGAGCTCCCCGAGCTGCTGGGCAGCCTCCTCGAGCGCGCGCTGCCGGGCGAGGCGCACCTCGGCGTCGGCGCTCGTGACCAGCCGGTCGTACTCGCGCTGGCCGCGGTCCTGCGCCTCTTCGGAGAGCCGCTCGGCCGTCCGCTGCGCCTGCTCGACGATCTCGCGCGCCTGGGCGCGCGCGTGCTCGAGCGCGGCTCGCCGGTCCGCGTCCGCCTCCTCGGCGTCCGCCTTCGCCTGGTCGGCCGCTGCGAGCTCGGTCCGGATCGCGTCCTGGCGCGCCTGCAGCTGGGTGTTCACCCAGGGCACCAGGTACTTGGCCACGACGAACAGCACGATGACGAACGCGATCAGCTCGGCGATGAACGTCCCGTTCGGGACGATGAAGATGCTGGAATCCATCACGGTCTGCTCCGTGCGCCGCGCGTCCCGACTACTTCTTGTAGAGGACGAAGACGAAGAGAACGGTGAAGGCGAGGTTGATGAAGTACATCGCCTCCACCAGGCCGACCGTCAGGAACATGATGGTGAAGAGGCGCCCTTGCGCCTCCGGCTGGCGTGCGACACCGGCGATGGTCTGGCTGCCGGCCAGGCCGTCGCCGATGGCGGCCCCGATGGCCCCGCCACCGAGGGCCAGGCCGCCGCCGATCATGGCGCCGGCGATCTGCGTCGCGTACTGCGGTGAAGCTGCCATTTCCTACCTTTCTCTTCCCGTAGTGGGGTGCTTCGAGTGGTGCTTCGAGTGGTGCTTCGATGCGGGGTGCTGGCGACAGGTCGATGTCAATGGGCGGGCGCCATGGCGGTGTCGTAGTACAGGATCGTCAACAGGGCGAAGATGAACGCCTGGATCGGGCCGATCAAAAAGACGTCGAAGGCCTTCCAGACCGCTCCGAGCACGACCACCCAGAGGTCGCCGAAGGGTAGCGGCCCGATCTTCCACGCGCCGAGCGCCGCGATCAGGGTCAGCATCAGGCCGCCCGAGAACAGGTTGCCGAAGAGCCGGAGCGCCAGGGTGACCGGCCGGGCGATCTCCTCGACGACGTTGATGAAGCCGTTGAACAAGAACAGCCATTTCGGGAACGGCTGGGCGAAGTAGTGCCGCAGGTACCCCCGGATGCCGCGCGTCCGGACCGACGTGACGTGGACGCCGACGATCACGAAGGCAGCCATGGCGAGCGGGAGGTTCACGTCGGCCGTCGGAGGTCCCAGCGCCTCGACCCGGCTCCCGACGCCGAAGATCTCGAAGAAGTTGGCGAGCAGGATGAAGACGAAGAGGGCGATCGCGAGCGGGATGATCCTGCGGCCGCGCGGCCCGATCGAGCTCCCGACCTGCCGGGTGACGGTCTCGACCCCCATCTCCCACGCCAGCTGGTACTTGCTCGGGACGAGGCCGTCGGACTTGCGCCGCAAGAGCGCGACCAGCACGACGACGACGACCATCGCGGCCCCCGTCGACCACATGGTGTCGAGGTCGAAGGTGAGGCCGAGGAACTTCGCGGTGACGTGTGTCCCGACCGTGATGTTGACCGCCAGCAGGGACGAGAGGGCGGGCAGGCCCGGCACGATTCCCACCTCAGGCCGCTCCCGCTCCCGCTCCGTGGCCGTCCTCGGAGAGCCCCGCAGCGCTGCCTTCGACACCGGCTGCACCGCCCCCGCCGGCTGCACCGCCCCCGCCGGCTGCACCCTCCGGGTCGTCCAACCCGAGGCCGCGCCCGCCGAGGGCGCCCAGAAGCAGCGACGCCCCACCACCACCACCGCCGGCCTTCAACATGGCCCGGGTGACGTTGGCGAGGAGGATGAATTGGAAGAGGGCCATGCCCCCCACCATGCCGAAGCCGAGCGGGGTGACCAGCCAGACGAGGACGAGCGCGATGATCGTCATCACCATGAGCCGGCTGAGCGTGTTCATGGCGAGGGGACGGCGCTTGTTGGCCTGGGCCCTCTTGCCCACCTTGAGCACCGAGCGGACGATGAGCCGGAAGTTCGACATGCCCATGCCGAGGCCGATGCACAGCCCGAGGGCCGCCCAGGGCTGGTTGAAGAACAAGAGCGCGCCGAGGCCAACGACCCCCACCACGAGCGCGCCAAACATCGTGCGACGCGCCACCGCGGCCACGTCGGGCAGATTCGATTGTTCGAACATCTCTTCTCTTCCCTCAGCCCTCGCCCCGCGCGCCGTCCACTGCGGCGGTCCGCGATGGGACGGGTCCCGCGGCAACCGGCATGGTGTTCACACGTATTTGCGGAACTGGTTGACCGCGATCAGGACGGCAGACAGTACACCGAACAGGAGCCCCCCGATCGTGAACCAGGGCACAGTGCCCGCCGCGTCGTCGATCCCGTAGCCGATCCCCCCGCCCGCGACGATCGAGATCGCGCAGGCGGTGCCGACCCAGAAGAGGTCGCCGAGGCTCGGCTGCGACTTGCCTGGCAGGGCGCCGTCCCCCCCTCCCGGCGCCGGGGACGACCCCGTTGTCGCAGGTGACGGCCCTTCCTCCGACATCGCCGGAACCGGCCGCGTCAAGCCCGCTCAGGGTGCGGTGCACCAAATGGACTCCCAGCGTTCACGCGGCCGCGAGCGCGCCCGGCGTCCGCCGCGATCCCGGCCCGAGGCCGGTGGCCCGGTTGGGAGCTGACACAGGGGCCATCATCCCATTCACTCTCGTCTTTCGGCAAAACGATCGCTCGGGTGCGGGGGCCGGGCCGGTGGCTCCGGACCTCCGCGCGGCGGGCTCCCGCCCTCGCCGGCCACTCGTGTCCGCACGGCGCCGTTGGGACTGTCGCCGTTGGGACTGCCGCCGTTGGGACTGCCGCCGCCCACGAGCTCGGCACGGCGCCGCAGGTCCGGGTGGAACCAGGTGACCAGCCCCACCGCCAGGAGCCCCACCCCGAGCGGGATGAACGGGTTCACCGCGTGGACGAAGAGG
>DAIRCY010000111.1:0-7338 GCA_036796435.1 Acidimicrobiales bacterium | reverse complement strand
CGTTCGTCGCCGCGGTCACCGCCACCCTCGGGCCGGCCACGGCCGGCGGCGCGACGACCGCTGCGGCGCGGCGCTCGGCGACCTCGAGCGCAGCGACGTCCACTCCTTGGTCCGCGAGCAGACTCGACGCGAGGGCGACGGTCCCGGCCACGGGGTCGTCGGCGGCCTCGTAGACGGCACGGCCGAGATCGGGCTCGGCGACCGGTTCGGCGACGCCTTCGACGTGCAAGACGAAGCGGAGATAGTCGTCTTCGATCGCGTCCATCAGCTGGCCGAACATCTCGAAGCCTTCGCGCTGCCACGCGACGAGCGGGTCCTGCTGCCCCATCGCCCGCAGGTTGATGCCGTCGCGCAGGTAGTCCATCTCGGCGAGGTGCTCGCGCCAGCGGCGGTCGATCACGTGGAGCATGACTTCCCGCTCGATCTGGCGCGCCTGCTCGACACCGCCCGGCAACGATGCGGAGTGCCGCTCGTAGTAGTCGAGCGCTTCTGCGAGCACGCTCTCGGTGACGTGCGCCACACCCGCGCCCTCCGACAGGTCCTCGACCGTGAACTCGGTCGGGTAGTACTGGGAGAGCTCCTTCAACAGCAGCTCGAGGTCCCACTCTTCGGCGTAGTCCGTCGGGCAGGCCGACTGCACGAGCGCCTCCACGGTCGCCGCGAGGAGCTCGCGCGTGTGCTCTTCGAGGTCGTCCCCGTCGATCACCTGCAGGCGCCGCGCATAGATCACCTTGCGCTGCTCGTTCATCACCTCGTCGTACTTGAGGACGTCCTTGCGGATCTCTGAGTTCCTCGCTTCGACCGTCGTCTGGGCTCGCTCGATTGCCTTCGTGACCATCTTCGCCTCGATCGGCATGTCCTCGGGCAGCGTCCGGCCCATCACCCAGCTCATGGCGCCGGTTGCGAACAGGCGCATGAGGTCGTCTTCGAGGGAGAGGTAGAAGCGGCTCTCACCCGGGTCGCCCTGGCGGCCCGAACGGCCCCGCAGCTGGTTGTCGATGCGGCGGCTCTCGTGGCGTTCGCTGCCGAGGACGTAGAGACCGCCCGCGTCGATGACGTTCTTGGCGTCCGCCGCGCACATCGCGTCGATCTCGGCACGCATCTGCTCGCACGCCGCGCGGCCTTCCTCGGTCTCGAGGTCGAGCCCGTCGGCCGCAGCCTTTTGGGCGGCGAGCAGCTCCGGATTGCCCCCGAGGATGATGTCGACGCCGCGGCCGGCCATGTTGGTGGCGACGGTGACCGAGCCCGATCGCCCCGCCTGGGCGACGATCTCGGCCTCGCGGAAGTGCTGCTTCGCGTTGAGCACGTTGTGCGGGATGCCGCGCTTCTCCAAGAGACGGGACAGCAACTCGGACTTCACCACCGACGCCGTGCCGACGAGCACGGGCTGCCCGCGTTCGAAGCGGCCCGCGATGTCGTCGACCACCGCGTTGAACTTCGCGCTCTCGGTCTTGAAGATGAGGTCCGGCTCGTCGACGCGCACCATCGGCTTGTTGGTCGGGATCGGGACGACGGGGAGGTCGTAGGTGTTGGCGAACTCCGCGGCTTCCGTCTCGGCGGTGCCGGTCATTCCGGACAGCTTCTCGTAGAGGCGGAAGTAGTTCTGGAGGGTCACCGTCGCCCAGGTGTGGTTCTCCTCTTTGATCCGCACCCGCTCCTTCGCCTCGACCGCCTGGTGCAGTCCGTCGGACCACCGTCGCCCTTCGAGGGTGCGGCCCGTGAACTCGTCGACGATCTTCACCTCGCCCTGGTCGACGAGGTACTCCTTGTCGCGGTGGTACAGCTCCTTGGCCTCGAGGGCCTTCGTGAGCTGGTGGACATAGTTGACCGAGACCGCGTCGTACAGGTTCTCGAGGCCGACGGCCCGCTCGACCTTCTCTATTCCGCTCTCGAGGGGGACGACGTGGCGCTTCTCTTCGTCGACCTCGTAGTCGACGTCGCGCTCGAGCGTCCGGGCGATGCTCGCGAACTGGTAGTAGAGACGAGCCGCCTCGTCCGCCGGCCCGGAGATGATGAGGGGCGTCCGGGCCTCGTCGATGAGGATCGAGTCGACCTCGTCCACGATCGCGAACAAGTGACCCCGCTGGACCATTGTGTCCCGGGAGATCTGCATGTTGTCCCGGAGGTAGTCGAAGCCGAACTCGGTGTTCGTCCCGTAGGTGACGTCGGAGTAGTAGGCGGCGCGCTTCTCCTTGGGGTCGACGATGTCGGGTCCCACCCGGCCGACGGTGAGGCCCAGCCAGCGGTAGACGCGTCCCATCCACTCGGCGTCACGGGTCGCCAGGTAGTCGTTCACCGTGACCACGTGCACGCCCTTGTTGCCGAGGGCGTTCAGGTAGACGGGGAGCGTGGAGACGAGGGTCTTGCCCTCGCCGGTCTTCATCTCGGCGATCCAGCCGAAGTGGAGGGCCATCCCGCCCATGAGCTGCACGTCGAAGTGGCGCTGGCCGAGTACCCGCCAGGATGCCTCCCGCACGACGGCGAAGGCTTCGATCAGCAGGTCGTCGAGTGTCTCGCCTGCGTCGAGCCGCTCGCGGAACTCGACGGTCTTGTGGCGGAGCTCGTCGTCGGATCGCGCCTCCATCTCGGGCTCGAGCTCGTTGACGAGCGGGACGAGCTCGGCAAGACGGCGGACCTTCTTCCCCTCGCCGGCACGCAGGACTTTGGTGAACACCGACATGGCCTGTGAATGCTACCGGCCACGGCCTGCCGGGAACCCGGCAGCGTGGGGCTGCGTGCGGCTGACCTGGTCTTTGGCCCCACACTCGCCTGCGGCAGGGGTGGCGGCCAGGCGCCGGCGACCTCACGGCCCTACGGCGCCGCTCTCGGCACGCATCCCCCCGTCACCGCCCTCCCCCGCGGGCCGGGGGAACGGGCGGGCAGGACTTACTCCTAAGCCGCACCATGCTCGGCAACCACGAGTTGCCTTACGTGGGTCGTTTCGCCTGCGACTGGCATCGACTTGCAACCACAGACCCGCACGCAGCCCGCTGGGGATCTTATGCGCCGGCCGGCCGCCTCCCACGACGCCGGAAGGCCTCGTCCGCGAGGGCCATGCCGAGCCGGAGGCCGAGCACCACGGCCGCCGCGGGCAGGGCGAGGCGTTCGACCCCCCGGGCACGGCGCGCCTCGAAGCGCAGCGCGGACCGGTGGTGGGCAACGAGCATCCGGTAGGGGTGGTGGCGCCGCGAGGCGCCGTGGACGTGGGTGACCTGGGCCTGCGGCGCGACGCCGACCCCCCAGCCCGCCTGGTGCGCCCGCCAGCAGAGATCGATGTCCTCGGCGAACATGAAATAGGCCTCGTCGAAGCCGCCCAGCTCCTCGAGCGCGGTCCGGCGGGCGCAGAAGCACGCCCCCGAGACCCAGTCGACGGCGCGGGTCTCCTCGCCGACCTCCGCTTTGTAGCGGCGGCTGAAACGGTTGTCCGGACGCACGAGCGCGAGCAGGGCGTGACCGGCGGCTTCGGTCATGGACGGGAACCGCCGAACCGAGGGGTACTCGACGCCCGAGGGGTCGACGATGCGGGGGCCGACGATCGCCCAGTCCGGGTGGTCGTCGAGCGCGGCCACAAGCTTCTCCGCCGCCCCTTCGTGGACGCGGAGGTCGGGATTGCACACGAGCACGTACTCGGAGTCGCCGCTCGACGCGATGCCCCGGTTCGCGCCGGCGCCGTAGCCGAGGTTCCTCCCCGTCACGACGAGGGGGACTCTGAGCCCGTCGAGTGCGCGGCGCGCGGTCCGCTCCTCCCCGTTCTCGACGACGACGATCTGCCGGACACCGTCGCCGAGCAGGGAGCGGACACACTCGCCGAGAAGGTCGCCGGCGTTGTAGTCGACGACTACGGCGCAGACCCGCCTGCCGACAGGAACGTTCGTCTGCTGCTGCTCGGTCACGCCAGCCACTCGACCAGCCGGGCGAGACCGTCCTGCCATTCTGGGAGCAGGGGCAGCCCGACGAGCCGCAGCGCCGCGTTGTCGAGGACCGAGTTCGCCGGCCGGGGGGCGGGGCGGGGCGGCTGGAGCTCGGCGGTCGAGATCGGCTCCACGCGGGCGGGGTCGTGACCCGCTGCCTCGAGCACCGCCCGCACGAAGCCGAACCACGTGGTGGAGCCGGTGTTCGTGACGTGGTAGGTCCCTGGCCGCCGGTCGAGCCCGAGCGTCACGATCGCGGCGGCGAGGTCGGCCGTGAAGGTCGGCGAGCCGTGCTGGTCGTCGACGAAGCGAATGGGCCCCTCGCCGGAGGCGAGCCGCAGCGCCGTCTTCACCATGTTGGCGCCCGACGCTCCGCAGACCCACGACGTCCGCACCACCGTCGAGCCGGGGGGGCATTCACGCTCTCCGCCGAGCTTGCTCCGCCCGTAGACCGAGAGGGGGTTCGGCGCGTCCCATTCGACGTAGGGGCGCGGGGAGGACCCGTCGAAGACGTAATCGGTCGAGACGTACACGAGGTGCGCGCCCGTCATCGCGCATGCCTCGGCCACGTGGCGCGTCCCGAGCGCGTTCACCGAGAACGCGCGATCAGGGTCACCCTCACAGGCGTCGACGGCGGTCCACGCGCCCGCGTGCACCACGACGTCGGGTCGGACGGAAACGACTGCCTCGAGCACGTCGGCGCGGCGCTCGACACAGAGCGCTGCGTGATCCGCGCCGGTGACCTCCACTCCGGCGCCAGCGCCCTCGGGCCCGAGCAGCGCGCGCCGGCGTCCGCCGGGTGGGACCGCGCCCGAGAGCGCGGCCACGAGGTCCGATCCGAGCTGGCCCCCCGCCCCGGTGACGAGGACCCGCGCCGTCATTTCGACCAGGCGGTCTCGACGACGGGCGCGCGGCCGCGCAGCGGCTCCCACCACGCGCGGTTCGCCGCGTACCAGTCGACGGTCTCCCCGATCCCCGCTTCGAACTCGATGCTCGGGGCCCAGCCGAGCTCCTTGCGGATCTTGGTCGTGTCGAGCAGGTAGCGCCGGTCGTGGCCGGGACGGTCGGGCACGATCTCCTTCAGCGATGCCGGCTTGCCGAGACGCCCGAGCACGAGGTCCGCGATCTGGTCGATGTTCGCCTCGACGCCGCTCCCCACGTGGTACGTCTCACCGAGCAGCCCGCGCTCGAGCACGGCCTCGATGGCCCGGCAGTGGTCCAGGACGTGCAGCCACTCCCGCCGGTTCTGCGTCGAGGCGTACAGCGGGAGCGGCCGGTCGTCGAGGGCGAGCGTCGTGAAGAGAGGGACGACCTTCTCGGGAAACTGGTACGGGCCGTAGTTGTTCGCGCAATTGGTGATCGTGACCGGAAGGCCATAGGTCTCCGAGTACGCACGGACCGCATGGTCGGCCGCCGCCTTCGACGCGTTGTACGGCGTGCGCGGGCGGTACGGGCTCTCCTCGTCGAACCGCTCGTCGGTCTCGAGATCGAGGTCGCCATAGACCTCGCAGGTCGAGATGTGGTGGAACCGCGTGACGCCGTGCCGGCGTGCGGCCTCGAGCATGGTCTGGGTCCCGAGCACGTTCGTGCGGAAGAACTTTCCCGGGTCGAGCACCGCCAGGGAGTTGTGCGACTCGGCGGCGAAATGGACCACCGTGTCGATCTGCTCGCCCTCGAGCGTCGTCGTGGCGAGGTCGAGGTCGCAGACGTCGCCGTGGACGAAGCCGACATCCAGCCCCTCCACGTTCGCCCTTGTGCCGGCGTAGGTCAGCGCGTCGTAGACGACCACCCGGTCCGACGGATGCCCGGCGACCCAGTAGCGGACGAAGTTCGACCCGATGAACCCGGCCCCGCCGGTCACGAGAACGCGCATGGCCGCAGGAGCCTACCCGGACCCCGCGTCCGCCGGCCGCAGGTGGACGACGTCACCGGCGGAGACATCGACGTCCCCCGTGGCGGAGGACACGACGAGCCGTCCGTCGTCTTCGAGCGCTCGAGCGACGCCGACGAGCGGGCCGGCCCCGTTCCTCTCCACCCGGACCTCCCGCCCGAGCGTGCAACAGCGAGCACGTAGCTCGGCGACGATGGACCGCCGTCCCTCTTCGGTGTCGAGCCGGTCGGTGCGTTGCGCCAGACGCTCCAGCAACGCCGAAAGAAGCCGGTCGCGCTCGACCGGCGGCGCGGCGAGCCCGGCGTGCTCCGCCAGCGTGGTTGCGCCAGAGTCGGGGGGCGCCCAGTCGATGTTGCACCCGACGCCGATGACCACCGCCACGCTCCCCGCACGACCGCCGGGAGCCGACGCGTCGGACTCCGCCAGGATGCCCGCGACCTTGCGGTCGTCGATGACGAGGTCGTTGGGCCACTTGATCGCCGGCTCGTCACACCCGAGGTCAGCGCTCGCGTCCGCCGTGGCGAGCGCGACGGCTGCCGTGCAGGCGAACAGCATGTGGGGCGGGGCGAGGGGGCGGAGGAGGACCGAGACGAGCAGGGAACGTCCGAGCGGTGCCTCCCAACGCCGGCCCACGCGTCCCCTGCCGGCACTCTGGTAGTCGGCCAGCGCCACGAGGCCGGCGGGTGCTCCCTCGCGGGCGCGCTCGAGGAGCCAGTCGTTCGTGGACGGGAGACTCGCAAACCGCCGGACGTCCCACGACTCCGCCGTCATGGCGGTCACCCTATGCCGCGTGCAAGTGTTGGCACGTGCTCGACAAGGTCCTCGTCGCCAACCGCGGAGAGATCGCCGTCAGGGTGATGCGCACCTGCCGGGAGATGGGCATCGCCACGGTGGCGGTCTACTCGGAGCTCGACCGGGAGGCCATGCACGTTCGGATGGCCGACGAGGCCTACGCCCTCGGCGGGCAGACCGCCGCGGAGAGCTACCTGAACACCGAGGCCATCGTCGAAGCGCTCCAGCGCAGCGGCGCCGACGCCGTCCATCCGGGCTACGGCTTCTTCTCCGAGAACGCGGACTTCGCCCGGGCGGTCACCTCCCTCGGGATCACCTTCGTCGGGCCGCCGCCCGAGGCGATGGAGGTGATGGGCGACAAGATCAGCTCCCGGCTCGCCGCCGAACGGGCCGGCGTCCCCGGCGTCCCGGGAAGATCCGAACCGATCACCAGCCCCGACGAGGTCGTGGAGTTCGCCGAGTCCCACGGGTGGCCGGTCGCGATCAAGGCCGCGTTCGGGGGCGGGGGGCGCGGCATGAAGGTGGTGCGCGCGCCCGAGGGCGCCGCGGAGGCCGTCGAGTCCGCTCAACGGGAGGCACAGGCCTATTTCGGCCGGCCCGAGGTCTACCTCGAGCGGTACCTGCCATGGCCCCGCCACGTGGAGATGCAGATCCTCGCGGACACGCACGGCCACGTGCTGTGGCTGGGCGAGCGCGACTGCTCGGCGCAGCGCCGCCACCAGAAGCTCATCGAGGAGTCGCCCG
>DAIRCY010000110.1:0-7949 GCA_036796435.1 Acidimicrobiales bacterium | reverse complement strand
GGCCGGTTCACGAGCCGACGGGCAACATGGTCGTCGACATCGGTGGGGGCACCACCGAGGTGGCGGTGATCTCGCTCGGTGGCATCGTGACGAGCCAGTCGGTGCGCATCGGCGGCGACGAGCTCGACGAGGCGATCGTGTCGTACGTGAAGAAGGAGTTCAGCCTCGCGCTCGGTGAGCGCACGGCCGAGGAGATCAAGATCGCGCTGGGGTCCGCGTACCCGCTCGAAGAGGAGCTGCACGCCGAGATCCGGGGCCGCGACCTCGTGACGGGGCTGCCGAAGACCGTCGTGGTCTCCACCGAAGAGATACGTCGCGCGATCGACGAGCCGGTCTCGGCCATCGTCGACGCCGTGAAGGTGACGCTCGACCGGACGCCCCCCGAGCTCGCGGCAGACATCATGGAGCAGGGCATCGTGCTGACCGGCGGAGGTGCACTGTTGCACGGTCTCGAGTCCCGCCTGCAGCACGAGACGGGGATGCCGATCGTCGTCGCGCGGGACCCGCTGAACTGCGTGGCGGTGGGCAGCGGGCAGTGCCTTGAGGAGTTCGAGGCGCTCAAGCGCGTCTTGATCACCTCGTCCACTCGCTGATCGTCAGGTCTTTTGGCAGTGGCGAGGGCGGCAAGGCCGAAACGTTCGCGCCGAACGCTCACGACGCTGTTCTTGCTGTTGCTCCTGTCGGTCACCGTCATCACGCTGGACGCGACCGGCCGCGCCAGCTTCCTCACCTCCGGCGCCAAGTCGGTTGCAAATGACATCTACTCTCCGCTTCGCAGCGGCGTGAACGGCCTCCTCGACCCGATCGGCCGCTTCTTCGCCGGCGCGGTGGACTACGGCTCGCTGCAGCGGGAGAACCAGAAGCTCCAGAACCAGATCGTGAGCCTCGAGCACCGGCACGCCACAGTGGTCGCAGCGCAGCGCCAGTACCAGGAGCTCCAGCGGCTGCTCACCATCGACAAGCTCCCCTCGCTCTCCGCGCTCCCGATGGTCGTCGCCGAGGTGACAGCGCAGAGCGTGTCGAACTTCGCGGCGACCGTCTCGATCGACAAGGGACGCGACCAGGGGGTCGCCCTCGGGGATCCCGTCGTCGGTCCGGGCGGCCTCGTCGGGCAGGTTGTCACAGCGCAGCACTCGACCGCCATCGTCCGGTTGCTCAGCGACGAGAAGTCGACGGTCGGCGTCTCGTTCGGCCACCAAGAGGAGGCCACGCTGGAGGGCGCCGGAGCGAACCGGCTGCTCCAGATCGCGTACGTGCCCTCGACAGCGCCGGTGTCGAGGGGCGAGCTGATCCAGACGAGCGGGCTCGCCGGCGCGGCCTTTCCACCGGGCATCCCGGTGGCAAAGGTGACGTCGGTGCACAGCGTGGTGGGCGCGGCCGACAAGCAGATCACGGCCAGACCGCTCGCCGACCTGAACGGTCTCACCTACGTGGAGGTCATCCAGTGGACGGGCTCGTCATGAGCCCGAGGACTGCGGCATGAGCCTCCGCGTCGTCGTCCGCACGCTCGTCGTGGTGGCGGGCGCCCTCCTCGTCCAAACGACGGTCATCCTCGACATTCGAGTGGACGGCGCATCGCCCGAGATCATGTTCCTCCTTCCCATCGCGGCCGGGATCGCCGCGGGCCCCGCCGAAGGCGCAATGGTGGGGTTCTTCGCCGGCATGGCCGCGGACCTGCTCTCGCCGACGCCGCTCGGGATGACCGCAATGGTCGGGACGATCGTGGGTTTCGGTGTGGGGGCGGTCTCGGGCGTCGTCCGAGAAGTGCGCGGCCTGCCCACGCTGGTCTCGCTCGGCGCGAGCGCCGCCGCGGTCATGCTGTACGCAGTGCTCGGCGCACTGCTCGGCGAGTCCCAGTTCCTCCATGTGAACCTCGCGGTCGTCGTCGTAATCGTCGCGGTGGCGAACGGACTGCTCGCCGCCCCGGCTGTGCGGCTCATGCGGTGGGCGCTCACGCCCCCGCTCGAGCGCTCCGTGGCAGGCGGTCACCGGTGATCCGTCGATCGATCCGCCACCCCCTGCGCTCGGGCCGCCTCTTCCGGGGCTCGGCGGGGCGCGGCGCGCGGGGCGGCGGTGGCCGGGCCAAACACCGAGGCCATCAGCTGCGCATGCGCCCACGCCGCAGCGTCAACGTCGCCGCCCTCGTCGCCGCACCAGAGGAGGTTCCCGCCCGTCCGCGCGTCCGCATGCGGATCGTCGGCGCGATCGTCCTCGTGCTCTTCGGTCTCATGGCGCTGCGGCTGTGGGATCTCCAGGTCATCAACCGCCATCAGTACGCGTCGGCGGTCAACCAGAACGCGCGGCGCAGCGTGACAGTCCCCGCTCCCCGCGGGCTGATCGTCGATAGGCGTGACACCGTGCTCGCCGGCAACAAGGTGGAGAACGAGGTAGTGCTCTCTCGCGCCGAGGCGGCGGCGAACCCCGCGATCGTCGGGAAGGTCGCTGCCCTGTGCGGCATCACGCCCGCCGCGGTGCGCGCCGCGCTGACAGACCTCCAGTACAGCCCGTACGAGCCGGTGCCCGTCTTCCAGAACGCGTCACCGGCGCTCGTCCAGTATCTCGGCGCGCATCAGTCCCAGTTCCCCGGTGTCGCCATCACACAGGTGACGGTCCGCGACTACCCCCAAGGCGGGACGCTCGGCACCCAGATCCTCGGGTACGCGGGCCCGGTCACAGCGACATACCTGAAGAAGCATCCCAAAGCCGGTTACACCCAGACCTCGCAGATCGGCAAGACCGGCGTCGAAGCACAGGCCGAGCGGTTCCTGCGTGGCACGCCGGGACGCGAGACACTCGAGGTCACCCCGACCGGCACAGTCGTCGGCGCGGTGCACAAGACGAAGCCCGTGCAGGGCGACACGGTGGTGCTGAACGTCACAGCCGGTCTGCAGCGGTACGCCCAACAGGCGCTCACACAGGACATGACCGCCGACCGGACGCACTTCACATTCGGCCACTATCCGGCAGCCACGAACGGCGCCGTCGTGGTGATGAACGCAGATACCGGTTCGCTGCTCGCGATGGCGTCCAACCCGTCCTACAGCCTCACAGAGTGGGTGGGCGGCATCACGACGGCGAACTACGACGCACTGCGCAAAGGGTGCACCGTCGCCACAGGAGGCTGCCCGCTGAACGACTACGCGATGCAGGGGCTCTACACGCCGGGATCCACGTTCAAGCTCGCGACGGCGACTGCCGCCCTCCAGGACGGGCTGATCACCACCACATCGGTCAAGGACGACACCGGCGTCTTCACAGTGAGGGCGCACGGCGACCCTACATGCACGTCGGGGTGCAGCTTCCACGACGCGACAGCCGCGGACGCCGGCATCGTCACAGTGCGGCTCGCGCTGACCGAATCGGACGACTTCTTCTTCTACACACTGGGCCTCCAGTTCTGGCTCGCCCGGCACCGGTACGGCAACACAGCGATCCAGAACGTGGCTCACGAGTACGGCTTCGGGGCACTCACGGGGATCGACCTTCCCGGGGAGGTGCAGGGTCGCGTCGACAGCCAGCCGGTTCGCGAGAAGCTCCACCAGCTCACACCGAAGGGCTACCCGAACACCTCGTGGTACGCGGGGACAAACATCGAGATGGCCTTCGGCCAGGGTGGCACCGTGGTGACGCCGCTCGAAGAGGCGGAGGCCTACGCCACCTTCGCCGACCACGGCATCCGCCACCAGCCCGAGGTCGTCGGTGCGGTCGTCACGCCGGACGGCAAGGTCGTGGAACGGGTCGCGCCGAAAGTCACCGGCCACGTGGCGATCTCGCCGAACAACTACCAGGCGATGCTCACAGGCTTCATCGGTGCCACGCACTCGCCCAAGGGCACCGCCTACTACACCTTCCAGGCCGACTCCCACGTCCCGAGCAGCTACGTCATCGCAGGGAAGACCGGGACCGCGACAACCGCGACATCGACCACAATCCGCTCGCCGAACGCGTGGTTCGTCGGGTTCGGCCCGGTGGGGGCGAAGACCGAGTACGTGGTCGCCGTGGCAGTTGCCCAGGCCGGGTACGGCGCGACGGCCGCGGCGCCCGCCGTCGCGAACATCTTCAACTACCTCTACACGAACCCCCCCAACGGGACACTGACCCTCCCGACCGTCCAGCACCAGCCGTCGCTCACAGCGACCAAGTCCCATCCCGCAGCCGGTACGTCAACTTCGACCTCTACGACGTCGCCGTCGACCACAACGGCGCCGACGACCGGCCCCCCGGCGCCCACACCGCCGACGACCACGGCTCCGCCGACGACCACGGCTCCGCCGCCGACCACGGCTCCGACGACGACGACCACTGCTCCGACGACGACGACCACTGCTCCGACGACGACGACCACGGCTCCGACGACGACCACCCTCCCGCCGGCAGGGACGGCCAAGACGGGCACGACGACGACGACCACCAACGGGGGAGCAGCTGTGTCGCCCGCTCGGCGGCACAGCCCCTCCCTGCAGACGTCCGAAAGCGTCCGGGCCCCGCCGTAGACTCCTTCGGTCATGCAAGCGCCCTGTGACTCCCTGTGGCCGCGGATCGAGGAGCTCCTCCTCGACGTCCAGAAGCCGGCGCGCTACATCGGTGGCGAGCAGGGCGCGAGGACCCCGGTGCACGGGGCCGGCCGGGTGGCCTGGCTGCTCTGCTACCCGGACACGTACGAGATCGGCCTCCCGAACCAAGGGCTGCAGATCCTCTACGAGCTCTTGAACGACCGGGAGGACGCCCTCGCCGAGCGGTCCTACGCGCCATGGCTGGACATGGAGTCGGCGATGCGCGCGGCGGGACTGCCGCTGTTCTCGGTCGAGAACCACCTGCCGGCGCGCGCCTTCGACGTGCTCGCCTTCAACCTCTCGGCCGAGCTCGTCTACACCAACGTCCTCAACATGATCGACCTCGCGGGTCTCGAAGTCCGCTGGGCGCGGCGAGCTCCGGCGGATCCGCTCGTCATCGCCGGCGGCCACTGCGCGTTCAACCCAGAGCCCCTCGCCGACTTCGTGGATGCGTTCGTGATCGGGGACGGCGAGGAGGTGGTGGGGGAGCTCAACGATGTCCTCGCGGCGCACCTCCCCACGCCTGACGTCCAGGCGCGAGACGAGTTGCTCGTGGCGCTCGCGGGGATCGAGGGGGTGTACGTGCCCTCCCTCTACCGGCCGCGCTACGACGGCGACCGGCTCGTCGGCGGCGACCCGCTTCCCGGTGCCCCGCCGGTGGTGGAGAAGCGCACCGTCGCAGACCTCGCTGCGTGGCCCTACCCCCGCCGCCAGCTGGTCCCGCTCACCGAGGTGGTCCACGACCGTCTGAACGTCGAGGTGTTCCGGGGCTGCACGCGCGGGTGCCGGTTCTGCCAGGCCGGGATGATCACCCGGCCGGTGCGGGAGCGGCCGGGTGAGCAGGTGCGCCAGATGATCGAGCAGGGGCTCGAGCGCAGCGGCTACGAGGAGGTGGCGCTCACGTCCCTCTCGACTGCCGACTACTCGGGCATCGAGCCGCTCGTACGCGACGTGATCGGCGATCCGCGGCACGAAGGACGGGTGTCGGTGAGCCTGCCCAGCCTGCGCGTGGACGCGTTCACGGTCGGCACCGCCGCCGAGATCCAGCGCGTACGTCGGACCGGTCTCACGTTCGCTCCCGAGGGCGGGACCTGGCGGATGCGCAAGGTGATCAACAAGCTCATCTCCGAAGAGGACCTCTACAGTGCGGTCGACGCGGCGTTCGGTCAGGGATGGAGGCGGGTGAAGCTCTACTTCCTCGTCGGACTGCCCACCGAACGCGACGAGGACGTGACGGCCATCGCCGAGCTCGGTGCCCGCTGCGTCGAGATCGGCCAGCGGTACCACCGCTCGGTCACGGTGGTCGCGTCCGTCGGCGGTTTCGTCCCGAAGCCCCACACGCCGTTCCAGTGGGCCGCGCAGGACACCGCTGAAGAGCTGCAACGAAAGATCGGAATCCTTCGTGGTGCGGCGAAGGGCGTCCGCGGGCTCACGATCCGCTGGCACGACCCGGCGGCCTCGGCCGCGGAGGGGATCGCAAGCCGTGGCGACCGCCGCGCAGGCGCGGTGGTCGAGCGGGTGTGGCGTGCCGGCGGCACTTTCCAGGAGTGGTCCGAGCGGTTCGACCTCGGCCTCTGGAAGGAGGCCCTCGCCGCCGAGGGCCTCTCGCTCGACGAGGTCGTCCACAGACAGCGCGACCGGGACGAGTGCCTGCCTTGGGGCCACGTCTCCGCGGGTCTGCACCCGGACTTCTTGTGGGGCGATTGGCAGGAGGCGCTCGGTGGCGGGGCAGTCGAGGACTGCCGCTGGACCCCCTGCTACGACTGCGGCGCCTGCACCGGGCTCGGCCTGGAGCACGTGGTCGCGTCGGCGCGACCGCCGGCGGGCGGAAGCCAGGGCACCGGCCAGGACCTCGAGTCCGGCGGCCGGATTCCCGTACATCTCGTCGGTGCCCGCCGTTGAGGGCCCCGGGCAGCGATCAGGTGGGGCCTGCCGGCGCGTCAGGTGCGTCAGGTGCGTCGGGGGTGTCGGGGGTGCCGGGGGTGTCGGGGGTGCCGGGGCGCCTCAGGGTGCGCTACTCCAAGTCGGGCAAGGTCCGGTTCACCAGCCACCGAGACGTGGTCCGGATGTGGGAGAGGGCGCTTCGGCGAAGTGGTCTCCCGGTCGCGTGGTCGGCCGGGTTCTCGCCAAGGCCGCTCTTGAGCTTCGGCCACGCGCTGCCGACCGGAGCCGAGTCGGCGGCCGAGTACCTCGACATCTCGCTGGTGGCGGGCACCTCGTCCCAGGGGTCCGTGCACGTCGGCAACGGGCCCCCTGGCGAGGGATGTGCGGCCGAGGATCCCCACCTCGCCCTCATGCTGTCGGACCTCCTGCCCGAAGGCGTCGACGTGCAGGCGATCGCACCGCTGTCACCGGGGTCGGGGTCGCTCCAGCAAGAGGTATCATCGTGCAGCTGGAAGCTGGAGGTGTTCGGTTTGGCAGCAGAGGAGCTGGCGTCGCGGGTCGAGCGGCTGCTCGCTGCACCCACGGCCCTCGTCGACCGGGAGCGCAAGGGGCGGACGGCCCCCGACGACCTGCGCCCCGCCGTGCTGGCCTTGGGGGTCGTCCCCTTCGCCGCCGACGATCCCGACGAGCCCGACGAGCGGGCGACGCCGCGGACCCGAGGTGAGCGCCTTTGGCTCGAGGCCGAGCTCGCCACGCGGCCGCGTGGGGTGCGACCGAGAGAGCTACTGGAAGTGCTAGGCCCCGGCGTGAGGCTCGCACGAGCCTGCCGGCTGCATCAATGGATCGAGCGCGACGGCACCCGGGTGGAGCCGCTGGTCGTCTGCGGCCGGGAATCCGGCACCGTCGCCACGCGCGCCGCGAGGCGGGCGTCATGACCTGTCGAAGGAGGGATCTCCCTCATGGAGGAGCTGGAGAACGGGCGGGCCGCAACCGGCCCCCCGGCGACCGACGGCGCCGCGGCCGGGACCGACGGCGTCGCGGCCGGGACCGGCGGTCCGCCGCCGCGCGCCCGTGATGACGGTGCGGAGCAAGCAGGCGTAGGCAGCGAGGAGGCGCGCGCGGCCCGCGCGTCACAACGGCCACGGATCGGTGACACGAGGCCGGCGCCCGGCGTCCGGCCACTCGCCGCCCGACCGGCTCCTGGCGCCCGGAGCGGCGCGGTGCTGGAGCCCCTGGAGCGGGTCACCCCCCGCCCGCCTGCGACCGGCGGCGACAACGACTCCGACGGCGATCTCCCCGGCCCCGGCGGCGCAGAGACGGCCGACGAGGACACGGCCGGGCCCTCGAAGCGGCGCCGGCGCCGAGGCGGCCGGGACCGCAAGGGCCGCTCGACGGGTAGGTACCTGATCTGCGTGCACGTCCAGCCCGGTCTCTCGCAGATCGCGGTGCTCGAGGGACGTTCCCTCGTGCAGCACTTCGTGTCGCGCGCCCAGGACGAGACGACCCAGATCG
>DAIRCY010000109.1:0-8263 GCA_036796435.1 Acidimicrobiales bacterium | reverse complement strand
CATTGGCCGCTTCGCTCTGAGCGACGGGTGTCTCACTGACCTGGACACGTTCCGCTGTGGCCACCTGTGTCACAACCGCCCGGTACCGTCCTGACATGACGCGGCCGCTCAGCGAAATCGAGCGAGCGCGCGACATGTACCGCACGGGGAGAAGCATCGCATCTCTGGCGAGGGAGCTCGACATCCCCCGATCGACGGTGATGACGTGGAAGCGGTCGGGCGTCTTCGAGGGGGCGCTCCGCGCTCCACCGTCAACAAGCTGTGAGGACGGTTGCGCCCGCGGCGCGACGCTTCCCGCGGAGGAGTACGCCTACCTCCTGGGTCTGTATCTCGGAGACGGGATGCTCACGCCGATGCCGCGAGGCGTCTATCGGCTCCGCGTGGTCCTCGACGCCAAGTACCCGCAGATCATCGAGGACTGTCGACACGCGATGGAAGCGGTCTTACCTAACCGTGTCGGACTCGTACGGAGGCCCGGATGCTTCGAGGTGATCTCGCACTCCAAGCATTGGCGTTGCCTCTTCCCTCAGCACGGACCAGGCCCGAAGTTCACGCGCGTGATCTCCTTGACGCCCTGGCAATTCCGCATCGCGCTGATCGCCCAGCCCGAGGCTCTGATCCGCGGCCTCGTTCACTCGGACGGATGCCGCGTTCTCAACGTCGTCAAGAACACGCCATATCCGCGGTACCACTTCACCAACAATTCCGATGACATTCGCGGGATCTTCGTTGCCGCGTGCCGCCGGATCGGCGTCGAGTGCCGGCACAACAACTGGAAGAACGTCTCGGTCGCTCGACGCGCCTCCGTCGCTCGCCTCGACGAGTTCATCGGTCCGCAACGCTGATCTGCAACTGCCGCGTCCGGCATGGACATGGTAAGATTATTATTGCAGCCCGGATGCTGGAATAGGTATACAGGATGGTCTCAAACACCATTGTCCGTAAGGACATGCGGGTTCGACTCCCGCTCCGGGCACTTCGCGCTTGGGACTGCTGGAGGTCTCAGCGCCTGCGCGGTTCGTCGCTACCCCCTTCGCTGCGACGTCCCTCTTGCTGGTCCTGCGGAGCGAGAGGTCCGGTCCGTGCCTGTGCGTGACGCCGGTGCCGCCGCACGGCGAGCCGCAGTTGCGCCATGCGGGCAAGCCCGATGCCGAGGACGACGATCGCACTCGCGACCGCCGCGGCCAGCAGAGCGACCGCCAGCGGGACGTGTCCGGACGCAGAGAAGAACTCGATGCGCACCGATCGCGTGTTCTGCACGATGAAGTCGATGAGTGCGATGCCGAGCAGGACGGCAACCACGATCGCGGCCCAGGCACCGCTGAGTCGGGTGTGGCGCTCACCTCGGCCAGCGTCGACCTCAGTGGTGCCCAGACCCGCAGGTGGGGTACCCACACCGCTCTCCCCGCCGCCTTCAGGCGGCTCCGGCGTCATGGAACAGGTCCTATCCGTTCATCGCGTCGGAGATCACCGACGCGGAGCCCCCGGCGCGACGCTCCGATCGTGACCTCAGGGCTGCGAGGACCATGACTGCGAGCATATGACCGTGAGCGTCGGCGCCGTCTACGACTTCTTCGCCGACGCCTTCCCGCCCTTTCTGCCGGCTGCCCTGTGCTGAGCAGTCGTGCCCCCCTGCTTCGACGAGCCACCTGAGCCTGACTTCTTCCCACCGCGGCTGGACGCTCCTGGCGAGTTTGCGATCCGGGCCGCGCGTTCCTTGGACATGCCCTTGTCCTTCAGAGCTTCGTACTGCTTCTCGTTCTTCACGCTGGGTCGCTTCCCGGGCATCGTGCTACCTCCTGTCACTGGCTCGTGCAGGCAGACGTGATCGCTGTGCAGCAACAGGTACCCGGCCCCTCTCCCGGCCACGCACGGAGCCGAAGACGTCGAGGCGAGGGGCGCCTGGCACCGCGTTCTAACTTGACGGCATGCCCGAGCTCGCCGCCCTCATCGGAGGCGGGGCGCTCGAGGACGGAGGGCCGTGCGTCGAGCAGGCCGTGTTCGGCACCGATGACGCCGACACGATCGCAGGTTGGTACGGACGGTTCTGCGTCGATGTCCTCGGCTCTCCGCTCGTCGACTCCCTCTTCTATGCGGCGTCGGTCGGGTGCGTAGGGGGCGTCGAGCTCGCGGACGGACGCCGACTGGCGGTCAAGGCGTACCAAGGCAGGTGGCGGGTCGAGCTGCTGCGACTCGTTGCCGAGGCACAGCGACACCTCGCGGCGGCCGGCTTCCCGTGTCCTGCGCCCGAGCTCGAACCCCTCACCTTCGGGGCCATTCCCGCCGCGGTCGAACGGGTCCTCGCCGATCCGGGGATGCGGGTCCTCGCCCCCGGCGAGATGGAGATCTCGGCGGGCGGCCTCGCTGCGGCCGGGGAGCTCCTGCGAGACCGAGATCCCGCACCGTGGGCCGAGCTCCACCCCTTTGTCCCCAGCCCGGGAGCCCTCTATCCGCCACCGCACAGCCCGCTCTTCGACTTCACGCTCAGAGAAGACGAGGTCGCCTGGGTCGACGAGCTCGCCGTCGCAGGAGCGACGGCGCGGGACCGGAGCGATCGGAGCGACCGGCGTCTCGGGCTCTTCCACTGCGACTGGGCGGCCCGCAACATCCGGATCGCCGGGGGCCGGCTCGTTGCGAGCTACGACTGGGACAGCCTCAACGCGTGCAGGGAGAGCGACGCGGTCGGGAACGCCGCGGCGACGTGGCGTTCAACCGGGGAGGCGGGCGACCCCGCGGCTCCCGGCCCGACAGAGGTCGACGAGTACCTCGACGCGTCCCTACACCGCCCGGTGCGAGCACGCTATCGAGGTGCGAGCCCGCGACCGCGACCCGGGGGTCCGGCCACGCCGAGCGAGGGACACTCTCGAGGCCGAGGGCACCCGCTTCCTGCGAGCGCTCGCACGCTGAGATGTCGCTGCGCGCGGCGCATGAGCGCAGGAGTTCGGCGGGCACTGCGAGCTGCTCAGCGCGCGCAGACCGTGAAGCGCCGGTGCTGCAGCACCGGCAACGCCGACCTCACCGCCGCGACCCGGGACGACGAGACATCGGCGAGCGCGAGATCCTCGCCCTTCCCACCGAGGCGCACCAGGACGTCGCCGAGGGGGTCCACGACCATAGAGCGGCCGACTGCCTCGTCTTCGGGCTTCCCCGCGGCCACCACGTACGCGGTGTTCTCGATCGCTCGAGCGCGCACGAGGGTCTCCCAGACCTCGCCCTTGCCGGGTCCGTTGTACCAGTGCGCCGGCAGCGCGATGACCGTCGCGCCGCGCTCTACGAGCGCGCGGGCGATCTCGGGGAAGCGGAGGTCGTAGCAGGTCATCACCCCGAGGACGAGCCCGTCTGCGATCGGCGCGGTCACGAGCCCGTCGGAGGGGTCGCCCGCGAGCACCCGGTCCGACTCGCGGGCACCGAGTGCGTCGAACAGGTGGAGCTTGCGGTAGGCAGCGAGCAGGCCCTCGGGTCCGACGACCACGACCGTGTTGAACACCCGGCTCCCGACGCGGGCCGAGCCCGGCACGGCGTCCGCGGGCGGCCGCTCGAACATGCCCGCAACGACGGTCACCCCCTCCCGCGCCGCCTCGCCCGCAAGCATGGTCACGAAGGGGCCGTCGAGCGGCTCGGCCACCGAGGAGAGGTCGGAGGAGGCGTCGCCGAAGGTGGCCATGGTGGCCTCGGGGAACACGACGAGCGAGGCACCCTCCCCGGCCGCCACGCCGATCCGCTCGGCCACCCGACGTCGGTTCTCCCCCACGTCCATGGAGGTCTCGATCTGGACCGCAGCGACGCGCACGTGACAACGGTAGAGCCTCCGGGCCACACTGGGCAGGTGCTGGCCTTCACGTTCCCAGGGCAGGGTTCGCAGCGCGCGGGCATGGGCCGCCCGTGGGTGGACCACCCCTCGTGGGAGGTGGTCGCCGAGGCCTCGACGGCGGTTGGGCGCGACGTCGAACGGCTGCTGCTCGACGCGCCGATGGAAGAGCTCACCGAGACCGCCAACGCGCAGCTCGCCACGTTCGTGCAGTCGCTCGTCGTGCTGGACGCGGTCGAGCGGGTCGGCCTCTCCCCCGCCGCCTGCGCCGGACACTCCCTCGGCGAGTACACGGCACTGGTCGCGGCGGGCGCGATGCCGTTCGCGGAGGGGGCGGCACTGGTCGTGTCCCGCGGGGAAGCCATGTCGCACGCCGGGGAGGACGCCCCGGGCACGATGGCCGCGCTCATCGGGATAAGCGACGACGACGCGGAGGCGGCGTGCCATCGGGCCGAGGGCACAGTCTGGGTGGCGAACTACAACGCCCCAGGCCAGGTCGTGGTCGCAGGCACCTCCGATGCCGTCGCGGCCGCGTCGGAGGTCGCACGCGAGCTCGGGGCCCGAAAGGTCCTGCCGCTCCCGGTCTCCGGCGCCTTCCACACGCCGCTCATGGCAGCCGCGCGTCCAGCCCTGCGAAAGGCGCTCGGTGACGTCGTCTTCTCCGCGCCCGAAGTCCCGGTCGTCGCGAACGTCGACGCGAGGGTGCATTCGGACCCCGCCGAGTGGCCGGGACTCCTGTCCGCGCAGCTGTGCGGCCCGGTGCGGTGGCGCCAGACCATCGAGACCCTCTCGGGCCTCGGCGCCACCACGTACGTGGAGGTCGGGCCGGGCGGCGTCCTCACCGGCCTCGCCAGGCGAGGCGCACCAGAAGCCCAGGCGCTGTCGGTGGCGAAACCCGACGACCTCGATGCCCTCCTCGACGCCGTCGCGGGGGGTCACCCTGACGACGTCTGGCACCACGACGCGCACGCGCACCAGGGGGAGCACCTCTACATGTCCGAGCGGGTCGTCGTGAGCCCCTGCTCGGGGATCTTCATGCCCGAGACGTCGCTCGCCGCCCCGGGGACGGGGCTCCTGCCGGGCACCGGCCACGAGGGGCGCGGCACAGACCCGTCCCGCGTGCTGACCGGGGACCTCGTCGGCAGGGTCGGGGTCACCGAGGTCCGCACCCCCTTCGAAGGCGAGGTCATCCGCTGGCTCTCGGTGGCCGGCGAGCGGGTCCAAGAGGGCCAGCCGCTCGTGTGGCTCAGGATCTCCGGCGAGAGCCGGTGACCGACACTGCGCCCCCGGGAGACGAACCGGGCGCAGGAAGCCAGGGCGCCGGTCGCGTCGTCCTCGTGACCGGTGGGTCGAGGGGCATCGGCGAAGCCTGCGTGAGCTGGTTCGCGCGCCAGGGCGACCGGGTGGCCGCGACCACGCGCGGCGCGGCCGACGGGCTCCGGCCGCCCGAGGGCGTCACCGAGGACCGGTTCTTCGGGATCCGTTGCGACGTGACGGACCCGGCGCAGGTCGAGGACGCCTTTGGCGCGGTGGAGTCGCGGTGGGGCCCGGTGGAGGTGCTCGTCGCCAACGCCGGCATCACGCGGGACACCCTCGTGCTGCGGATGAGCGAGGACGCCTGGCACGAGGTGATCGAGACCAACCTCACCGGCGCGTTCCGGGTCGCCAAGCGCGCCATCGGCAAGATGCTCCGCCTCCACCACGGACGGATCGTCTTTCTCTCCTCGATCGGGGCCTACATGGGGCTCCCCGGCCAGGCCAACTACGCGGCGTCGAAGGCGGGGCTGGTGGGGATGGCCCGGGCGCTCGCCCGGGAGGTTGCGAGCAGGCAGATCACCGTCAACGTCGTCGCTCCGGGCATCGTCGAGACGGACATGACGGGGGCGCTCGGCGAGGCGCGGGTCGCCGAGCTCGTCTCGATGGTCCCCCTCGGGCGCGCAGGGAGCCCCGAGGACGTGGCGGCCGCGGTCGGCTTCCTCGCCTCGGACGCGGCGGCCTACATCAGCGGCGCCGTCCTCCCCGTCGACGGTGGCCTTGGCATGGGGCTCTGAGGCCGCTCCTGTCCTGCGCGAACGTGACCACCGTCCGCTGGATCGTGCTGCTCCGTGAGGTGTCCGGCACCGTCACCGTGCAAGGCGAGGCGGTCCTCCATGCGTGCCTCGTGCTCGACGAGGCGGGTGGCTTGGCGCTCGGCGCCCGGATCTACCCGGACGCGGCGCGCGCACTCGACGCCGCGCTGTCAACCGCACGTGACGCGCCGCCGTCGCCGCTCACGCCCGGCCTCCCCCACGTCCTGTGGTGCGCTCCGGACGCCGCGGAGCCCGTCGCGGCCGCCGCGCGGCGGTTGGCGAAGGGCCGGAACCGGCGACTCGAGGTGCAGGCGGCACCCGTTCCGGAGTGGGCCGACGACGCGTTCGACTCGCTCGTGAGCCACCTCTCCGGCAGGGAGCACCCCGACAAGCTGGCAGCAGGGGCTCGCCCTCTACCCCGCGGAGTCGCCACCCGGAGACATCGATGACTTCCTGGAAGATGTCGACCCGACCGGCGCGCTGCTCTGCTTCCTCGAGCCCGCAGCAGAGCTCCCCCCCCGACCTCGTGGCGAGGGCACGGCGCTACGGATGGCCCGCCGACGCCCCCGTCGTCCCCGTGATGCTGCGGGCCGGCCCGACGGGCCCCATCGAGCCGGACGGCGCCGACCTGCGTCACCTCGCCACCGCCGCCCTCGTGGCCGCAGGCAAGCCCGAGTCCCCTCCCCCGGGCGGGTAGGCTCGTCAGCCGCCGTCGCCACTGCCGTGGCGGGACCCGACAAGGAGCGCGAAGTGGACAACGAGGCAGCCTTCGAGAAGTTCCGCGAGTGCGCGGTGGAGGTGCTCCAGGTGCCGGCCGAGAAGGTCACCATGGAGGCACGGTTCGCCGAGGACCTCGACGCCGACAGCCTGGACCTGGTCGAGCTGGTCATGGCCCTCGAAGAGGCGTTCGACGTCACCGTGGAAGAGAGCGAGCTCGAGGACGTCGAGACCGTGGGGCAAGCCTTCGAGCTGATCAGCTCGAAATTCTGATGCTCCTCGGGGTCGGGCCGGACGGGCCGATCCGGGGCAGGCGTGTCGCCGTCACCGGGATCGGCGCTGTGACCTGCTGCGGCGTGGGGATCGAGGCGCTCTGGGAGGGGCTCGTCCATCCCTCGATCTCCGGAGAACGCCGCGTGCGGGACCTCGACGTGTCCGTCTACTTCGACGCCAAAGAGGCGCGCCGCGTCGACCCGTTCGCCGCGTTCACCGTTGCGTCCGCGCAGATGGCGCTCGAGGACGCGGGTGACCTCGGGGTGGACCCCGCGCGTGCGGGGGTGCTCTTCGCGACGGGTGTCGGCGGCTTCGAGACGCTGGCCGACCAGGTCACCGTCTACAACGAGCGCGGCGCGCGGCGCGTCTCCCCGTTCCTCGTGCCGATGATGATGGCGAACGCCGGCGCGGCCCACGTGTCGATGCGCAACGGCTGGCGCGGCCCGTCCGAGACGGTGGTCACCGCGTGCGCTGCCGGCACCCACGCGATCGGGAACGCGGCGCGGCTGGTGGCGACCGGCCGCTGCGACGTGGTCCTGGGCGGGGGCGCCGAAGCGTCGATGCACGCGGTCGCCGTCGCGGCTTTCGCCAACATGACCGCGCTCTCGACGAGCGGGGTCTCACGGCCCTTCGACGTGCGGCGCGACGGGTTCGTCATGTCCGAGGGAGGTGCTGCGCTCGTGGTCGAAGCGTGGGACCACGCGGTCGCGCGCGGCGCCCACATCTACGCGGAGATCGCGGGATCCGGCTCCACGGCCGACGCCCACCACATCACCGCGCCGGCGCCTGACGGCGAGGGGGCCGTGGCATGCATGGAGCAGGCCCTCTTCGACGCCCAGCTGTCCGTGGAGGAAGTCGCGCACATCAACGCCCACGGCACCTCCACGCCCCTGAACGACCTCGCCGAAGCCCGCGCGATCAACAAGGTCTTCGGGGAGCCGGGGCCACCGGTCACCTCCACCAAGGGCGTCACCGGTCACGGGCTCGGCGCCGCAGGCGCAATCGAGGCGGTCGCCTCGGTCCTCGCCATCGAGCGCAGGGTGATCCCGCCCACCTACGGCTGCGAGGAGCTCGACCCCGAGATCCACCTCGACGTGGTCCGGGGCGAGCCCCGGCCCTGGGAGCCGGGACCTGTGCTGTCGAACTCGTTCGGCTTCGGTGGCCACAACGGCTGCCTCGTGATCCTCCCGCCCTCGCAGTAGCGGGTGCCCCCTCCCGAGGTACAAGAGGCACGCGGGCTCGACGCCGCGCAGCTCGCCGCGATCGGCGCCCTCGAACAGCGGGTCGTCGACCACGACGGCGGCCGCCTGAAGCTCGAGTGGGGCACCCTCGAGTCCCGCCCGAAGGACCGGGTGACCGACCTGCTCGTCTGGGACGGTCCCACGCTCGCCGGGTT
>DAIRCY010000108.1:0-8441 GCA_036796435.1 Acidimicrobiales bacterium | reverse complement strand
AATCGGCTGGCGGGTTCGGCTCGTCGCGGCGAACATGTCGCGATGAGCGAGCATCCCCAGCGGTGGAGCCAGGCGAAGGTGGAGCCGGACATGTGGGTGGATCCCGACGAGGACCCCCGCGGGACGGGGACGCTCAGCCCGGACGGCGAGCTGCCGACGCTGCAGGACTACCTGCAGCACTACCGCAAGACGCTGCTGATGAAGTGCGAGGGCCTCGACGCGGAGCAGCTGGCGAGGAGGTCGGTGCCGCCGTCGACGATGTCGTTGCTCGGCCTGGTGCGCCATCTCGCTTCGGCTGAAAGGGACTGGCGCGGCTGGATCCTGCCCGACCCGCCGGGGAAGCTGTACGGCGCCCGCGACGCGGACTTCGACGGAGCGGTGGCCGACCAGGCTGTGGTCGACGCCGCCTACGAGGACCTGGCTCGGGAGCAGGCGGCCACCGACGCGGTGCTCGACGGGCACCCGGACCTGGGCGAGCGTGTCGGCGAGCACAGCCTTTCCATCCGGGAGATACTCGTGCACCGGGTGGAGGAGTACGCCAGGCACTGCGGCCACGCCGACCTGTTGCGGGAGTGCATCGACGGCCGGGTGGGCCAGTAACCCTGTGCTCTCCGCCCAACGGGTGACCGTTACCAGAGCGAACCGGACCGTCCTCGAGTCGGTGTCGTTGTCGGTCGACAGAGGGTCGCGCCTCGGGATCGTCGGCCCGAACGGGGTCGGCAAGAGCACGCTCCTGCGCGTGCTCGCGGGGATGCAGGTCCCCGACGAGGGACGGGTGGAAAGAGCGCCGGCGTCGCTGCGGATCGCCTTCCTCGCGCAGGAGACCGACGCGCGGCCGGGCGAGAAGCTCATGGACTACCTCGCGCGCCGCACCGGAGTGACCGATGCCGGGGCGGAGCTCGACCGGCTCACGGAGACCCTCGCCACCGACCCTTCGGTACTGGAGGACTACACCGCGGCTCTCGACGTCTTTTTGTCCATGGGTGGTGACGACTTCGAGACGCGGGCCGCATCCGTCGCACGCGACGTCGGGCTGCCGCCGGCCGCGTCGGAAGTGCCGGTGTCGGAGCTGTCGGGTGGGCAGGCCGCCCGGGCACGGCTGGCGGCGGTCCTGCTCACGAGGGCGGACGTTCTGCTGCTCGACGAGCCGACCAACGACCTGGACTTCTCCGGTCTCGACCTGCTCGAAGGAGCCGTCGACCGCTTCGAAGGCGCCGTCGTCGCGGTGTCGCACGACCGGGCGTTCCTCGACCGGGTCGCCACGAGGATCCTGGAGCTGGAGGAGCACACCCACCGTGCGAGCGAGTACGCCGGCGGGTGGAGCGAGTTCGTCGAGCGGCGGGCACTGGCCCGCTCGCAGGCCTCCGCCGCCTACACAGAGTGGAAGGCCGAGCGCGACCGGCTGCGGGCGCGCATCAGGGCGCAGCGCTCCTGGTCGGAGGAAGGCGTGCGCCGGGCAGCCCGCAAACCGAAGGACAAGGACAAGGCGCAGAAGGGGTTCTTGGTCAACCGCACCGAGAAGCAGGCGTCGAAGGTCCGCATCTCAGAGCGGGCGCTCGAGCGGCTCGGTTCCGTCGACAAGCCGTGGGAGGGCTGGCAGCTCCGTCTCGACCTCTCCCACGCTGGGCGCAGCGGCGACAGGGTCGTCACCCTCACGGACGCGGTCGCCCGACGGGGGGCGTGGCAGCTGGGGCCGGTCGACCTGGAGATCGGGTGGGCGGAGCGGGTCGTGATCACCGGGCCAAACGGGGGCGGGAAGTCCACCCTGCTCCAGGTGATCCTCGGGCACCTGCCGCTCGCGGACGGAAGTCGTCGGGTCGGGCCGTCGGTGCGCTTCGGCGAGCTCGACCAGCGCCGCCGGCGGGGGGACCCGTCGTCGGGGCTCGTGGGCGCCTTCATCGCGTCGACCTCGGTGACAGCCGAGGAGGCCCGCTCCACCCTCGCCAAGTTCGGCCTGACGGCAGCGCACGCCGAGCGGCCAGTCGGTGGCCTCTCCCCCGGCGAGCGCACCCGCGCCCAACTGGCCGAGCTCATGGTGACGGGCACCAACTGCCTGGTGCTCGACGAGCCCACCAACCACCTCGACCTGCCGGCGATCGAGCAGATCGAAGAAGCGCTCGACGCTTTCACGGGCACCCTCCTGCTCGTAACGCATGACCGCTGGCTGCTGGAGACGGTCAGGTTCGACCGTGTCGTCGAGGTCCTCGACGGGACCATCGCCTCCGACGAGCGCCAGAGCGCGTGAGCCCCACGGCGCCGGCGGATCGCGGGTAGTTTCGCGGTCGTGGCAGGAGACGACCCGGTCGTGGGCAAGCTCGGCGTCGTCACCCACCCGATCCAGGGCGGCAAGCCGGGCGAGATAGTCGTGCACATCCGAGGCGGGACCGAGACGTACATGGCCTACTCCGATGCCGACCTGCCGGAGAAGACCGAGGTCCTCGTCGTCGCCAAGCGCTCCAACCGAACCGTGGAGGTCACAGCCTTTTCCGGCTGAATAGACGCAGGATCGGCGCGACGATGAGTACATGACCACCCTAGGAGGCAGGCATGTTCGGTTGGCACGTTCCCGCGCCTGATGAGGCGATGCTCGTCAGCGGCAAGAAGAACACCGAGGACGGGCTGCCGTTCAAGATCGTCACCGGGCACGGGGCATTCGTGATGCCTCTTCGGTCGAGAGTGAGCACACTGACGCTGGCCATGCAGGAGGCCGAGGTGGCGGAGGACTGCGTCACGCAGCAGGGGATCGCCCTGAACTGCCGGGCGGTCATCGCGTTCAAGGTGGGCGACGACCACGAGAGCATCGCCAACGCGGCGCGTCGCTTCCTCGACGACCAGGATCACATGTCGGTGCTGACGGGGCGGATCTTCGCCGGCCATCTGCGCTCGATCATCGGGTCCATGACCGTCGAGGAGATCATCCGCGAACGCCAGCGCCTCGCCGAGGTGACGCTCGGCGCCTCAAAGCCGGAGATGGAGAAGATCGGCCTCGTCGTGGACTCGCTCCAGATCCAGTCGATCGACGACCTCGGCTCGGGCTACATAGCTGCGCTCGCCGCGCCCCACCGGGCTGCTGTGCAGCGAGACGCCCAGATAGCCCAGGCTCAGGCGGAGCAGGCCGCGGCGCAGGCGAGCCAGGAGTCGTTGAGGAACCAGGCCGAATACGAACGACAGACCGAGATCACCAAGGCCGGTTACAAGGCGGAAGTCGACCGGGCCCAGGCGCAGGCGGCGCAAGCAGGGCCGCTGGCTCAGGCCGAGTCGCAGAAGGCCGTGCTCCAGGCTCAGGCTGAGCTCGCGGTCCGTAACGCAGAGCTGAGGGAGAAGGAACTGGTCGCGAGCGTCGAGAAGCCCGCGGCCGCGGAGGCTTACAAGATCCGCACCATTGCCCAGGCAGAAGCCGAGCGCACGAGGATTCAGGCCGAGGCGACCGCAACCGGCCAGGGCATCGCCCTGCAGCGCATGCTCGTCGAGAAGATGCCCGAGATCATCTCGGCGGCCGCCTCCCAGCTGGCGAACGCGAACGTGACGGTCCTTAACGGCGCTGACGGGATGGGTCAGCTTCTCGCCGGCCTCGCCGGGCAGGCCGGGCAACTGATGCGGGTGGTACAGGACGGCATGGGTGCGCCGGCGACGTTCCCGACGGCGTCCCCGACGGCGTCCCCGACGACGTCCCCGACGACGTCCCCGACGGCGGCTCCCGACACGATCGACGCAGAGCCCGCACCGCAGTGAGCCGGCGCCGTCGATGACAGACACGTGCATCCACGGGTTCACCCGCGAGGCATGTCTCATCTGCCGCACTCTGGCAACCGGCGAGAGCACCACGATTCAACTTGCCGATCCGGCACCGCCTTACCGGCCCCTCCCTTCACCCGCTCAAGCCGACGCTGCGCGCGTCCAGCCCGCAAGGCGGCGGGGCCGCAGCCTTGCCGGATCCCTGGTCCTGGTGCTCGCCGCGCTGCTGGCCGCCGGCGCCGCTGCGTGGATCCTCGTCGGACTGGTGTTCACCGTCCTGCACGTGCTGGAGCTCATTGCCGTTGGCGCAGGCTGCGGCTGGGTCGGCTACAAGATCGGGCACTTCCGTGGCGCCCGGCGGGTCAGGTGACGTTCCGGAAGTTTGCGCTCGAGGGGTTCCCGGCCGATGCTTGGCGCCCGGGGAGTTGATGACCGCCCGCACTCGAGAGGTGGAAGATGGACATTGAGAAGCTGTTGAGCAAGGCAGCGGATGAAGCGTCGGTCCGGCGGGCGTTCGGGGCGGCCATCGAGCGCGATGGGATCCTGGTCATCCCCGTGGCGTGGGTCGCCGGCGGTGGCGGGGGCGGCGACGACGGCGGGTCGTCCGGCGAAGGCGGGTCAGGAGCCGGAGGTGGTGGCGGCTTCGGAAGCGTGACCTGGCCGCTCGGCGTCTACGAAGTGAAGGACGGCCGGGTCCGGTGGGTCCCGGCCGTCGACGCCACCCGCGTAGCGCTAGCCGGCATCGGCATCCTTCGCGCAATCGTGAAACTGAGGACCCTCAGGCAGGTGAAGGCCCTGAAGAGGGCGAGGCGCTAGATCCCGGCCTTGGTGCCGACCGGGGTCCCGTCGACGATCTGGTCGAGGTACTCCGACAGCCCGGCCCCTTCGATGTCGCCGTAGCGCCACCTGGTCATGCCTTCGGTGATCCGGGTGAGCAGACCGTCGCGCTGGTTTCGCAGCGGGATGTTCGACCACACGTCGCCCTCCACCTCGTAGGTGTGGTCGTCCGTGGTGACGGTGACCCTGTTCTTCAAGGGGAACCAGTCGGCGTCGTAGTCGGAGCTGAGGTCGGCGCCGCGCACGCTCACCCAGCGATCGTCGCCGTAGCGCTGCTTGTCGTACAAGAAGCCGTGGACCCGGCGTTCGCCTGCCTCGTCGCCTGCGATGGTCACCGCGAACCCGAGGTCGGCGCCCAGGTTGACGGTGAGCCACCGGTACCACCAGACGTTCTGCCAGTAACGAGGCCCCCACGAATGGTCACGCAGGCCGAGGCCGTCGACGATGTTGAACGTCTGGTCGCCGACCGAGACCGTGCCCACTGAGCGCATGTGCTGCTCGGTGTGGCCGCGGGCGAACATCTTCTCCGGGTCGAGGTCGGGCTTCTCCTCGCCTTCCTCCCACTCCGGCTCGCCGCCCTGCGCAGGCCCCACGTTGGTGAGGTGCAGGTCTATCCGGCAGTCGAGGTGGGGGTTGTTCGTGAACGCGTCGCGCGGCTCGGCCATGTCTCGAGGGTTGCCGAGGACGCAGACCTTCCCGCTGTAGGTGACCCGGTGCTCCTCGTAGGGCTTCAGCACCTCGAAGCGCAGGCCTCCGACGTTGTGCTCCTCGTTCGTCTCGATCTTCGGCCGCTTGTAGATGAAGCCCACGCTGCCGTCCGGGAGGTAGAGGCAAACGCTCAACTCGGCGTACCCCTCGTGGACCCGGTTACCCATCCGCACCCAGCCACCAGCGCCGGCATCGGCGTCGAACCAGTTGTAGTACCGGCTCTCGTTGTAGTTCGATGCCGCCTCCGCCTCGTGCAGGTAGTCGTCCTCGGGGAGCCTGCGGATCTTCACCATTGGGCGGAAGCTAGCCGAATACCTGATGCGATTGCGCTTGGCCTCCGGAAACGGCTATTCGACCGATGCTGGATCGACGCCCAGGCCTCCCGCCTCGCTGCTCGCATAGGCGGCGAGGGCGAAGCGCAGCACCTCCACCGCCTCCTCGGCGCTCCACAAAAGGGGTTCGTTGCTCCCACGCAGGAAGCGCAGCCAGTGACGACCCGACTCCCTGAAGCTGCTGGCCCAGTCGTCGTCGAGTGCGTGGTACTGGCGCATCTCGCCGTCGGCGTAGACCTCGAGGCTGGGCTGCTGGATGCCCCGCGCAGTGCAGCGGTTCACCCGTGCGTACCCACGCCGGCCGGTTACCTCCCACCGCTCGTCGTTCGTGTAGTAGTCGGAGCGGAGGTACATGTCGACCGCGAGCGTGATGTCCCACACGCCGCGGACCCCGTTCTCGTGCTCCCACACGATCGTCGTCGGGGCGTCGACGGCGATGCCGGGCACGACCTCCGTCTCGCCAACCCACGCCCGAACCTCGCGGATCGGCCCGAACAGCCACAGGGCGGTCGACAGCTTGTGCCAGCCGTCGTCGAACACGAGCACGCCGCGGCCGTCCCTCATCTGCTGGAACTGCCACTCGTACGTGCTGGCCGGCACCTCCCAGCCACCGCGCCCGCTCGCCACCATCTTGATGTGGTAGCCGCTGATCTCGCCGAGCTCGCCTGAAAGCACCACTTCCCTGAGCTTCTGCAGCGGCTCGTAGAAGAGGAAGTCCTCCATCACCCTCAACACGCGACCGTTGGCCCCGGCCGCGTCGAGCATGAGGCGGGCGCCGGCCAGGTCGTTGCACATCGGCTTCTGGAGGTTGACGTGCCATCCGTGGCCCAGCAGTTCCACCACCCCGTCGACGTGAAGTGGGATCGGCAGGAGCGCCTCGACCGCGTCGACCGCCACCCCGCTCGCGGCCAGGTCCGCTGCGGTCGCGAACACGCCGGCGCCGGGCCAGTCGGCCTGCCGTTGCCGGCGCCGCTCCTCGCTCGGGTCGACCAAGGCGACCACCTCGGCGTCGGGATTGTCCAGGTACGCGCGCACGTTCAGGTCGTAGATTCGCCCGAGACCGACGAAAGCGACGCGCACCGGGCGGTCATATGGTTCGAACGGCATCTGCACCCCTCCGGCGCCGTGCGACGACGACAATCGACGACGGCAGACGGCGACGGTACCAGCAGGCCGCCACGTCGGCCTCGTGGGTCGAGCGAAACAGGACAGGGCGTTGAGCGCTGCGCCGCCTGGATTACGATCGCATCCAAGGGGCCGCGGGCAGACGGGGCCCGTAGAGGGTCAGGCCCAGCTCTTCCACGCGAGCGTCGAACGAGTCGAACGGGGACACGGTGAACAGCACGTCTGCGGCCAGGAGTCATTCGGTGCGAGCCGAGCCGCTCAGCGAGAAGGCGTTCGCCCCGTTCGGACAGGTCCTGGCGGCCGGCGACGCGGTGATGGAATTGCGCGGCGGCGAGGTCTTCCACCTCAACGTGCTGCACTACGACCGCAGGTCGCTGCGATGCGATCACCTCAACCGTCACCACAAGGCCACGCAGGCTCTCGTGGCTCTCGCCGGCAAACCCACGCTCCTGATCGTGGCTCCGGGCGACTACGACTTCTCGTCCGAGGAGCACCTCGACCAGGTGCGCGCCTTCGTGTGCGACGGGAGCGCCGGGGTGAACCTGTCTCTCGGGACGTGGCACTGGGGGCCGTACCCGCTGACCGACCACGTCGACCTGGTCAACGTCCAGGGGAAGGGCTTTGCCGATGACAACGAGGTGGCCCACCTCGAGCGTGACCTCGGCGTCGTCATCGAGGTCGTGCTGTAGGTGCCCGTCTTCCTCACCGATGACCAGTTCCGCGTCCTGGAGGCGGTCTGCGCCCGGTTGATACCCACCGACCACGACCCGGGCGCGACCGAGGCGGGCGTCGCCGGCTACATCGACGGGCTGCTCGGGGCCTTCCACTTCGATCCCCCCCGCATCTGGGCGGGCGGCCCCTTCTCGGGGCGATTCGGGGGGTCGCCCGGGTTCGCGTCGTTCCACCGGCTGAGCCGGCTCGACGAGCTGGCGTGGAGGACCCGCATCGAGGGGTCCCGCGGCATTCCCGAGCGCGAATGGAACGGCCCCGTCGCCGGGTGGCAGGAGCTCTACGAAGCGGGGCTCCGATCGCTCGGGACCGACTTCGCGGACGTCGACCCCGAGGAGCAGGACCGGAGGCTGGCGGCCCACGAGGACTTCACCGGGCTCGTCTACGAACACGCCTGTGAGGGGATGTACGGCGCCCCTGAGTACGGCGGCAACCGGGACCTCGTGGGGTGGTCATACATCGGTTTCGCCGGCGACGTGCAGCCGCGCGGGTACAGCGACGAAGAAGTCAGCGGGCCTTAGACGCCGTGGCCACGCGTGATTTCGACGCCGTCATAATCGGGTCCGGCCCGGGAGGTTCGACCGCCGCGGACATCCTGACCGCCGCCGGCTGGTCCGTGGTGCTGTTCGAGAAGGGCCGCAACCACCTGATCGACCCCGCCGATCCGTCGTCGCTCGCATCCGACTTCTCGAACGACGAGATCAAGTTCCACGCCCGGCATTTCCTCGGACCTGATCCACTGCTCGAGCCCCGCACGTTCCGCGTCGGCGAGGAGGACGGCGACCGGTCGCACACCGGCGCGGTGAACAACGTGCCGTCCACCGTCGGCGGGGGCGGGACCCACGCGGACGGCAAGGTTCCCCGCTTCCGCGAGGACGACTTCCGCGTCCTGTCCGAGTGGGGCCCCGTCGAAGGCGCGTCACTGGCCGACTGGCCATTGACCTACGACGACCTCGAACCGGCCTACGCCGAGGC
>DAIRCY010000107.1:4315-8484 GCA_036796435.1 Acidimicrobiales bacterium | reverse complement strand
CTCGACGCCGCCGAGCGACTCGGCGAGCGTGAAGAGCCCGGTCGACGCCGCGACCTTCAAGGCGGCGGGCTCTCCGCCGCGCAGGGTGAACGACACCATCCCCCCGAAGCCGCGCATCTGGCGGCGGGCGACCTCGTGGCCCGGGTGCGACGGGAGGCCCGGATAGAAGACCGTGCCGACGGCCTCGTGCGACGCGAGCATCCCCGCGACGGCGGCCGCGTTCGCGCAGTGCCGGTCCATCCGCACGGCGAGCGTCTTCACCCCGCGCATGAGCAGGAAGCAGTCGAACGGGCTCGGGACGGCGCCGACGGAATTCTGCAGTCGCGCGAGCTCCGCGGCGAGCTGCGAGTCGTCGGTCGCGACGCAGCCGCCGACCACGTCGCTGTGGCCGCCGATGTACTTCGTGGTCGAGTGCACGACGACGTCCGCGCCGAGCGCGATCGGCGACTGGAGATAGGGGGTCGCGAACGTGTTGTCGACGACGAGCGCTGCACCGCGCGCGTGCGCGAGCTCGGCGAGTGCGGCGATGTCGGCGATCCTCAGGTAGGGGTTCGACGGCGTCTCGATCCACACGAGGCGCGTCTCGTCACGCCACGCCGACTCCACCGCAGCGGGGTCGTCGAGCGCGACCGGGGTGAACGCGAGCTGCTCGTGCACCTGGGCGAGCAGCCGGTGCGTGCCGCCGTAGAGATTGTCCCCGACGATGAGGTGGTCACCGGGACGACGCGTCCGGAGCAGCGCGTCCTCCGCGGCGAGGCCGCTCGCGAACGCGAGGCCGTACGTCGCGCCCTCGAGCGCGGCGAGGCAGGTCTCGAGCGCGGCACGGGTCGGGTTGCCCGTGCGGCTGTACTCGAAGCCCTGGTGCTCGCCGACCGCCGGCTGCGCGTACGTCGTGGCGAGGTGGACGGGCGGCACGACCGAGCCCGTCGAGGGGTCGGCGGGCTGGCCGGCGTGGATGGCGAGGGTCTCGAATCCGGCCACGGCGTCAGTTCTGCTCGAAGTAGGAGAGCAGGTCGGACCGGGTGAGGATCCCGACCGGGTGGCCGCCGTCGAGCACCAGCACCGCTGGCGACGCCTGGAGCCTCTCGGCGACGTACTCCGCGGTCTCGCCGAGGCCGACGGTCACGAGCGGCGGCTCCATGACCGCGCCGACCGCCTCGTCGAAGGCCTCGGGGTGGCCGAGGGTCCGCTGCAAGAGCAGCCGGTCGGTGACCGACCCCACGACCTCGGCCAGCGCCAGGGGCGGTTCGGCCTTCACGACGGGCACCTGCGACACGCCGTACTCGTCGAGGATGGCGATCGCGGTGCGCACGGACTCGTCGGGGTGGACGTGGACGAGCGGGGGGATCCGGCCGTCGCGCGCCTTCTCCTTGGCCGAGAGGACGGCCTCGGCGGTCGCGCCGTGGGCGCGCACGAAGCCGTGGTCCGCCATCCAGCCGTCGTCGTAGAGCTTGGTGAGGTAGCCGCGGCCCGAGTCGGGGACGAGGACCACGACGACGTCGTCGGGGCCGAGCGACTTGCCCACCTCGAGCGCGGCCCACACCGCGGTGCCCGTCGACCCCCCGACGAAGATCCCCTCCTCCCGGGTGACGCGCCGGGCGGTCAGGAACGAGTTGCGGTCCGAGACGGCCACCACCCGGTCGACCACGCCCGGGTCGTAGGTGGCGGGCCAGAAGTCCTCCCCTATCCCTTCGACGAGGTATGGCCTCCCCCCGCCGCCCGAGTAGATCGAGCCCTCCGGGTCGGCGCCGATCACCTGCACCGCTGGGTTCTGGGCCTTGAGGTAGCGGCCGGTCCCCCCGATGGTGCCTCCGGTGCCGACGCCGGCGACGAAGTGCGTGATCCGGCCGGCGGTCTGGCGCCAGATCTCGGGCCCGGTGGTCTCCTCGTGCGCGCGCGGGTTGGCCGGGTTCCGGTACTGGTTCGGCTGGAACGCGCCGGGGGTCTCCGCGGTCAGCCGCTCGGCGACCGAGTAGTAGGAGTCCGGATGCTCGGGGGGCACGGTGGTGGGGCAGACGACGACCTCGGCCCCGTAGGCGCGCAGGAGCTGGCGCTTCTCGGCTGCGACCTTGTCCGGCACGGTGAAGATGCACCGGTAGCCGCGGACCGCCGCCAGCATCGCCAGACCGACGCCCGTGTTGCCCGACGTGGGCTCCACGATGGTGCCGCCCTTGGCGAGCAGGCCCCGCGCCTCTGCGTCGTCGAGCATCGCCCGCGCGGGACGGTCCTTCACGCTGCCGCCCGGGTTCAAGGACTCGAGCTTGGCCAGCAGGTGACACGGGATGTCGCGGCCGATCCGGTCGAGCCGCACGAGAGGGGTGCTCCCGACGAGGTCGAGCACGCTGTCCGCGGCCTCCATCGCCGGCCCGGGGTCGCGGACCGGATGGACCGTCACCCCCGGCGGGGGCCGGAGCGGGTCGTCGGTGAACAGCACGGTCGGGAAGCCCGCGCGGTGGACCTCCTCGGCGATCCGCATGGCGAGCGTCGGCGCTGTCCCCGAGACGTCGCCGACGATGCCGACGAGACCCGGGATGATGCCGCGCAGCTCTCCGACGAGCGAGGCCGACGACTGCACGGCGGGCACGTGGACCACGCGCCTCGCCCGCGCGGCGAGGACCGGCGGGGTCGTGGACGGCTCGACGACGACGAGGACGTCGACGCGGGGCGGCTGCACGGACGCGATGATACGACGGACCCGCCCGTCAGCCCCCTGCGATCGCGTCGAGCATCGAGACGGCAGCTTCCGGCCCGTCCACCACGAGATCGGCCATCGCGACCACGTCGGGGGCGATCTCGGGGTCGGCGACGGCCACCGTGACCGTCGTCGCTCCTGCACGACGCAACGCCGAGACCGCCTCGAAGGCCGGGATGTCCCCGAGGTCGTCGCCGAAGCAGCCGACCACCCCGTGGCGGGCGCCGAGACGGGCCACGACCGCGCCCTTGTCGACCGGGACCGGCGGACGCAGCTCGAAGGACATCCTGCCGGGCTGCGCGACGAGCCCGCGGCCGGCGACGGCTGCGGCGACCGCCTCCTCGGCCCACGCCTCGTGCTCGGGAGCTCGCCGCCAGTGGACCGTCACCGACAGCCCCTTGGGCTCGACGCCGATCCCGGGGGGCGCCGCGCCCAGCAGCTCTGCCGTCACCTGCGCGACCGTCGGGCGCCACGCCTCGGCCCCGGCGTCGCGGCGGATCACCCCGTCGCTCCCGGCCTCCTCCATGCCGTAGAGGCCGGCGAGGTGGACCCGGCGCGGCCGGCCGAGCGCCCCCTCGAGGTACGCGAGCGGGCGGCCGGAGACGACCGCGACGACGTCCAGGCGGGCGGCGAGCCGCACCAGGAGCTCGGGGACACCGGGAACCGGCCGTGCGGACGCGGGGTCCTCCACGATCGGTGCGAGCGTCCCGTCGTAATCGAGGAAGAGCGCTGCCTCCGCCGGCCGGTCGCGCAGGGGCGCGAGGGCGGCGGGGAGGTCGGAACCGGTCACCGGAGTGCAGCCCTCGGAGCGCGCCGGGTCAGCCCGAGGCCGCGGGGACCTTCGCCGCGAGGTCGTCGCCGGCGACGACGAGGACGTTCGCGTTGGCCGTTGTGCCCACCGGGGCCGCCGTGCTCAACGCGGTGACCGACGAGGAGGAGAGACCGAGGGCGGATGCCACGGCGAGCGCGTAGGGCTGCTCGCCGGAGCCGTAGTACACGGTCGAGGAGGTCTCGGTCGCGTCGGCGGTGACCGGGGGAAGCGTGCCCCACCCCGCCGCGCTCAGCTTGCTCGTGTAGTACGCGGCGATGCCGTTCGTCTGGCTCGCGTTCGCCACGAGCACCTTCACTGTGAGGCTCGGGCGCGCCCCTGGGGCGACGGTCGTCGTGGTGGTGGGCGGGACCGTGGTGGTCGTCGTGGAGGTCGCGCCCGTCGAGGGACGGGCGTGCGAGGCACGGCCCGACGCCGACGCGGGTGCCCGGAGCGCCCCTAGGTCCACGAGGTACGCGCCGAGACCGACGGCCACGATCACGACGACGAGTCCCTTGAGCGGCGACCAGCCCGAGGGACGGCTCGGGCCGCCCCCGGCCGCGCCGCCTCGGGCACCCCGCCCGCCCGCCGGAGGCGGCTGGGATTGCGGCCCCCGCGCCGTCGTCACCCGACTCCTCGCCGAAGACGCCCTCGCCACGACCCGACGAC
>DAIRCY010000107.1:0-4305 GCA_036796435.1 Acidimicrobiales bacterium | reverse complement strand
CGCGCCGTCGTCACGGCGTTCAGCCTGCCAACGGCGATGACCGGCCGCAAGGGCGATCCGAAGGCCGGAGGCTCAGTGCGAGCGGCGCCGGGCGATCTCGAAACAGGCAACGGCGGCTGCCACGCCGGCGTTCAACGACTCGAGCGCCCCGTGCTGGGGGATGGCAACCACCTCGTCGCAGCGGCGCCTGACCAGCGGGGGCAGTCCCCGCTCCTCCCCGCCGACGACGAGGGCGACCGGCCCGTCGCCGATCCCGGTCTCGTAGAGGGAGCGGGTCGACTCCGACGCGAGGCCCAGGCTCCAGACCCCGAAGGACGACAGCCGCTCGAGCGCATTGGGGATGCCGCCGACGAGGGAGAAATCGAGATGCTCGATGGCGCCCGCGGCGACCTTGGCGACGGTGGGCGAGAGGTGCGCGGCACGGTGGCGGGGAAGGACGATCCCGGTCACCCCGGCGCACTCGGCACTGCGGAGGAGGGCGCCGAGGTTCCGCGGGTCGGTGATCCCTGCGACGACCACGAGGAACGGATCCCCGGCACGCGGCCTCGCGAGGTCGTCGAGCTCGACCGGGTCGATCGCGCGGGCCCGGGCGAGCACGCCCTGCGGCGCGTCGGTCCGCGCGGCCGCGTCGAGCCGTGCCCGGGACACCGTCTCGACCCGCACGCGCCGACGCACGGCGAGCTCCTCGATCTCGTCGAGCTGCGGGGAGGGATCCAGGCCCTCCGCCAGCCACACCGCCCGCACGGGGCGGCGGCCCGCCGCCAGCAGCTCCCGGACCGCCCGCCTGCCCTCGATCTGGTCCCCGCCGAGGCTGTCGCGGGTCGCAAGGGGGGCGCGCGGCCTCCCGCTCCCGCCGGTGCCGCGTGAGCGCTGGGGCCCCCGACGCGGCCCGGGACCACCGCGCCAGGCGCCTCCCCGCCCGCCGCGCTCCGGCCCACGCGGCGTCATCTCGAGTCGAGCAGCACGACGGCGAGACAGGCGATGCCCTCGGCACGCCCGATGGCGCCCAGGCCTTCGCCGCGCGTGGCCTTCACCGACACCGGCGCACCGACGAGCGCCGTCAGCCGCTCTTGCATCGCGGGGAGCGACTGGCTCAGCCTCGGCCGCTCGGCGAGGACAGTGCAGTCGGCGTTCACCGCTCCGAACCCTGCACTCGCGACCAGCTCGACCACACGGGCGAGCAGACCGGTGCTGTCTGCGCCGGCGAAGGCGGGGTCGGTGTCGGGGAAGTGCGTGCCGATGTCTCCGAGGCCGCACGCACCGAGCAGCGCGTCGCACAGGGCGTGTGCGACGACGTCGCCGTCGCTGTGGCCGGCCAGACCCGGGGCGCCGTCGACGAGGACCCCGCCGAGGAGGAGCGGACGCGACGCCTCGCTCGAGAACGGGTGGACGTCGAACCCCTGACCCACCCGCAGCGTCACCACGCGCCGCCGGCGACGAGGTGCTCGAGGAGGGCGAGATCGGACGGCACGGTCAGCTTCACGTTGTGCGCCTCGCCCGGTACCACGCGCACGGTGCCCCCGATCGCTTCGACGAGCGTTGCGTCGTCGGTCGCCTCCCCGCCGGCCGCGTGCGCACGCCGGAGCACGTCGGCGCGGAACGCCTGCGGCGTCTGCACTGCGACGAGCGTGCTCCGGTCGACGGTGCCAGTGACGGTCGAGCCGTCTCCGCCGACGCGCTTCAGCGTGTCCGCGACGGCGACCCCGCAGACCACCCCGTCGAGCGGCTCTCCCGAGACCAGCGGGGCGACGACGGCGGCAAAGAGGGCCGGAGACGCGAGCGGCCGCGCGGCGTCGTGCACGACGACGATCCCGGTGCCCTCGGGGACGAGCTCGAGCCCGCGGCGCACCGACGCCGAACGCGTCGCGCCGCCCGCGACGACTGCGTCCGCGCCGATGGAGCGTGCACGCTCGACCTCGCTCTCGGGCACCACGAGCACGACGCCGTCGGTGGCCTTGCGCGCCGCGGTGACGGACCATTCCACGACCGGCCGCCCGGCGAGCGGTTCGAATTGCTTGGGTCGCCCGTACCTGGTGCCGGTTCCCCCCGCCACCACGACCGTCCACACGGCTGCGACCCGGGGGCCGTCCGCGGTGCCTACGGCAGTGCCTCGTTCAGACGCTGCTCGGCCGTCTCCTCGTCCACGCCGAGGGCGAAGGTGAGCTCAGAGACGAGGATCTGGCGCGCGCGGCTCAGCATGCGCTTCTCCCCTGCAGACAGTCCCTTGTCCTTGTCGCGGATCGAGAGGTTCCGGACTACCTCGGCGACCTGGTAGATGTCACCGGAGCGGAGCTTCTCGGAGTGGTTCTTGTAGCGGCGGGACCAGTTGGTCGGCATCCGCGCCTCCTTCTTGCGAAGGACGGCGAACACCTCTTCGACCTCTTCGTCGTTGATCACCTCGCGCAGGCCGACGCCCTCGGTGTTGTCCGCGGGGACCATCAGGGTGAGGTCCCCGTACGCGAGCCGGAGCACCAGGTACTCGCGCTTCTGACCAAAGGCCACCTTCGTCTCCCGCTTCTCCACGACGGCTGCGCCGTGGTGGGGATAGACGACCTTGTCACCTACCTGGAACACCGCACTCCTTGCTGCACATCTCCATGTGGCGCCGCGGCGTCGCCGGAAGGCGGCAGCTCCACGCTGCCGGCCAAGTGGGGACCGGCGACCCGCCATTGTACCGGATCTCAGGGGAAACCCCGTACGGGACCCTCTCAGGAGCGCGGACGGACGTCGATTCGGGTGTCGAGGCTCGCGTCGAGATCGCGCACGAGCACGAGCTCGTCACGTACGAGGATCCCGGAGCCTCCGACGAGCGGGATCGACGGCTTTCGGGAGCGGGCGCGCTCGATCGCGCCGGCTCGGAGCTCGAGGAGGCGGAAGCCCCGTCGCTGATACAGGGCGAGGGCCCGCAGGTTGTCGTTCGTCGTCGACACGACGAGAAGCCGGGCGTGCGCCTCGGCAGCAGCCCTCGCCACCGCCTCGATGAGCGCGCTCGCGACCCCCGCTCCTTCTTCGAGCGCGTCGAGGGTGAGGAGCTCCGCCTCCTCGTCGCGCACGACGAGGGTCGCCACGCCGACGACGGCGCCCGGCTCGTCGCTGCCATCGAGCACGGCGACGAAGGCCTCGGCCCCTGCTGCGTCGGTGACCCGGTCGCGCGAGACGATCTCGGTGCTGCCCCAGCGCTGGGCGAGGAGGCGCAGGAGCGCAGGCCGCTCCTCCGCGAGCGCGCGACGGACGAGGACCGTCATGCCCGCGCTCGGGCTCGATCCCCCGAGTCTCCCCGTGTCAGTCGGACGAGCCGCTCCCGGCGAGCTCCATCGGCGGGGGCTCGACCCCCTCGACGGCCTTGAACACGAGGTGCGGGCCGTCCTGCCCGTCGCCCGGCTCCGGGTCGACGTCCACCACGACGGTCTCGCCGACGCGGAAGTCCTTCCACAAGATCCTCTCCGAGAGGGGGTCCTCGACCATCTGCTGGATCGCGCGCCGCAGAGGCCTCGCGCCGAGCTGCGGGTCGTAGCCCTTCTCGGCGAGGAACGCCCGTGCGGCAGGGGTGAGCTCGAGGCCCAGTCCCTGTCCGGAGAGCTGCTCCCTCGTGCGGTTCACCATGAGGTCCACGATCTCCATGACCTCATCCCTGCTGAGCTCGTGGAAGACGATGATCTCGTCGATCCGGTTCAAGAACTCGGGCCGGAAGTGGTTCTTCAGGGCATCGTGGACCTTCGCCTTCATCTTCTCGTAGGTGACCGCCTCCGAGGTCTTCTGGAACCCGACGGACGCCTTGCGCAGGTCCGCGGTGCCGAGGTTGGACGTCATGATGAGGACGGTGTTCTTGAAGTCGACGGAGCGCCCTTGCGCGTCGGTCAACCGCCCGTCCTCCAGGATCTGGAGGAGCGCGTTGAACACGTCGGGGTGGGCCTTTTCGACCTCGTCGAACAGGACCACCGAGAACGGCTTGCGGCGCACCGCCTCGGTGAGCTGCCCGCCTTCCTCGTAGCCGACGTAGCCCGGCGGCGAGCCGACGAGTCGCGAGACGGTGTGCTTCTCCATGTACTCGCTCATGTCGAGCTGGATGAGCGCGTCCTCGTCGTCGAAGAGGAACTCGGCGAGGGTCTTCGCGAGCTCGGTCTTGCCGACGCCGGTCGGGCCGAGGAAGATGAACGACCCGCTCGGCCGCTTGGGGTCCTTCAGACCCGCCCGCGTCCTGCGGATCGCACGGGCGAGCGCCTTGAGCGCCTCTTCCTGTCCGATCACGCGCTTGTGCAGCTCGTCCTCCATGCGGAGGAGCTTGGCGGTCTCCTCCTCGGTGAG
>DAIRCY010000106.1:0-8552 GCA_036796435.1 Acidimicrobiales bacterium | reverse complement strand
CCCCGGGGCGGGGCCGGGGGCCCCGCGCGCGCTCGCCCTCGCCCCCCGCCATGCCGCGGGACTCGGCGAGGTGCCGCACGTCGTGATGAGCGGCAAGACCGACCCGATGATCGTGCGCGAGCTCGTCGCCCTGGCCGGGCTCCCGCCCGAGGACGTCGAGGCGATGGTCCCGGTCGCACTCGAAGAAGCAGCCCGCGTCCTCGCGGCCGCATCCGACCAGATGCGTGAGGAGGGCACCGTCCATCCAGGCATCCCCGAACTGCTCGACGCGCTCTCGAGGGTCGACGGCACGCGCCAGACCCTCCTTACGGGGAACATCGCCGCGAACGCACTGGTGAAGGTGCGGGCCTTCGGGCTCGACCGCCACCTCGATCACGAGATCGGTGCGTACGGGACAGACCATCCCGAGCGCGACGGCCTCGTGCCCATCGCGCTGGAGCGGGCGAAGGAGCGTCGCAGGGAGACCTACCGGCCCGAAGACGTCTGGGTCGTCGGGGACACGGAGCGGGACCTCAGCTGCGCACGGGCGGCGGGGGTGCGGTGCCTCATCGTCGGGACGGGACACGACGGGTTCGACGCGGTGCGGTCCCTCGAGGCCGACGCGCTCTTGGAGAACCTTTCGGACACGGATCTCGCGCTGAAGATCCTGGTGGGCGAGGAGCCATGAGAGACCACGAGGATGCAGCAGCCCGGAGCCCTGCAGCAGCCCGGAGCCCTACGGGAGCAGCGAGCGCTACGGAAGCCGCTCGATCAGCCGGACGGTGACGGTGTCCCCGGCGTCCTTTCCGATCGCGGCTCGCACCTCCGCGCGAACGGGCAGCATGTGGTTGCCGTCGCCGAGCGCCATGAAGGCGCTCTTGAACCGGCGCCCGTCGATCGTCCCCCGCACCTTGACGAGCCCTCGAGTCCCGAAGAACTCCGCAGAGCCGGGCATGACCACGTAGGTCCACCCGCCGTTGGACGGGCTCTTCACGAGCACGCCGGAGAACGTCTTGTCGAGTCGCCGCGCCTGGGTCACGCTTCGGTCCCTCCTCGGACGCTGAGACGGGTCCCATGGACCGGATTCATCGAACCCGCCCGGGGACCGACGTTGCTGGCCGTCGATGAGTTCCGTGGCGCCGGCCCGTCGGAACCGGGAGAGCAGATGCCCTGCACGGATGGAGGACACCGATCCATGGCCGAAACCGCCGAACCCACCGAAACCGCCGAACCCACCACAACCGCCCAACCGACCGCAGCGACAGGGTCCAACGAGACGGTGAACGTCGTCTCGGTGACCCGGCGGCTTCAGGCGTCTCCCTCGCGAGTGTTCGCGGTCCTGACCGATCCGAGCCGGCATCCCGAGATCGACGGCTCCGGCATGCTGCGACGAGCGCTCCGACCGCGTCGGCTCCGTGGCGTCGGTGACTCCTTCGTGATGGAGATGCACAACGATGAGATGGGCGCCTACGAGATGACGAACCACGTCGTCGGCTACGAGCAGGACCGGCTTGTCGTCTGGGAACCCGTCCTCACCGCGGCGAGTCGGGACGAGGACCTCGCGGAGCTCGGCGAGTCCGCGCATCACCGATGGGGATACTCACTTCTGGCCGACGGCCCGGACGCCACGATCGTGACCGAGTTCTACGACTGCACGGAGTCTCCGGCGTGGCTCAAGAAGGCAGTGCGCGGCGGGGAGCGATGGGTCGAGTCGATGACGGTCACCTTGGAGCGCCTGGACGCGGCCAGCCGGCCGCAGCCGGCGTGAAGCGAACGCCAGTCGCCCGGATGGACCGTTCTGTAAAGTCACCATCGTGACCGTCACTGCGCTTGCACCCGAGACCGACCTGGAGCCCTACCGTCGCGAGCTCACTGGTTACTGCTACCGCATGCTCGGCTCGGGCTTCGAGGCGGAGGACGCGGTCCAAGAGACCCTCGTGCGGGCGTGGCGGCACGCAGCGGACTTCGAAGGCCGCTCGAGTGTGCGGTCCTGGCTCTACCGGATCGCCACCAACGTGTGCATCGACATGGGGCGGCAGGTGCAGCGCCGGGCCCGCCCCATGGAGCTCGGGCCGTCGTCGCCTCCCGACGAGTCGCTGCTCCGTCCGCCCCTGCCCGCGGCCACGTGGGTGACCCCCATCGCGGACAGCAGCGTGGCCGGTGAGTTCGACGACCCCGCCGAGCTCGCGACCTACCGCGAGTCGATCCGGCTCGCGTTCATCACCGCTCTCCAGTACCTCCCGCCGCGTCAACGCGCGGTGCTCGTCCTCTGCGAGGTCCTGCGCTGGTCGGCCGCCGAGGCAGCGGAGCTCCTCGACACGTCCGTCGCGGCGATCAACAGCGCGCTGCAGCGTGCCCGCGCGACGCTTGCGGACGCTCCCGGCCCGGCTCCCTCGGGGCCGCTCGACGAGACGGACGCCAAGCTGCTCGAGCGGTACGTGGACGCGTTCGAGCGCTACGACATCGACGCGCTGGTGAAGCTGCTCCACGACGACGCCGTCCAGTCCATGCCGCCCTTCGAGCTGTGGCTCCAAGGGGCGGAGCACATCGGGGCGTGGATGGTCCAGCCCGAACCGAGCCACTGCCGTGGTTCCCGGCTCCTCGCCACGTCAGCGAACGGCTGCCCCGCGTTCGGGCAGTACAGGGTCGACCCGGAAGGCGGATACGCGCCATGGGCGATCCAGGTGCTCGAGATCTCGGGCGGCAAGATCGCAGAGATGGCGTTCTTCCTCGCGTTCTTGGACCCCGAACGGCTCTTCCCCGCCTTCGGCCTCCCCCTTCATCTCGACGACTGAGGTCGACGCCATCGACAACGCCCAAAGGGGCGAGACACACGAGAGAGAGGACCACCGTGCCCACCAGAGCCACTCCTTCCGCCGGCGACCCGTGCTGGGCCGACTTGTGGACCTCCGACGTCGACGGCGCCCGCCGCTTCTACGGCGAGCTGTTCGGCTGGGAGGCGAGCGACCCCCAGCCGGAGTTCGGCGGCTACTTCACGTTCTCGCGTGACGGCGTCCAGGTCGCCGGTGCGATGGGGGACATGGGAGACATGAAGGCGGACAACCGCTGGAAGGCGTACTTCGCGGTCGACGATGCCGAGGCCACGCTGAAGGCGGCCACCGAGTCGGGTGCGCAGGTCTTCGCAGGGGCGATGACGGTCGGCGACCTCGGCGTGCAGTCCGTGCTCGCTGATCCGACCGGTGCGGCCTTCGGCACCTGGCAGCCGTTGGCTTTCGCCGGGTTCACCGTGCTCGGCGAGCCGGGGGCGCCCGACTGGTTCGAGCTGTCGACCCGCGACCACGACGGCGCCGTCGCCTTCTACCGATCCGTGCTCGGCTGGGAGGTCGCCCAGGTCGGCAACGACGCTCCCCTCTATACGCTCCTGCGGACGAAGGGCGGCACGGCGCCGGTCGCGGGGATCATGGACGCCGCCGCCTTCCTCCCGGACGGGGCTTCGCCGTCGTGGGCCATCTATTGGCGGGTCGAAGACGTCGACGCGTCCGTCGCGGCGGTCGAGCGGCTGGGCGGCCGCGTCCTCATGGTGGGTCAGCCCTCGCCCTACGGCACGACCGCCACGGTCGCGGACCCCTCAGGCGCCGAATTCAGGTTCCGCGCCCTGCCGCGATGACGTGGAGCTGACGGCGCCCTGACGGTGCCCTGACGCCACGCCTACTCCCGGCTCGATCCGAGTGCTCGTGCGGCCCCCCTGTAGCGTGAGCACGCGATGAAGTTCGGCGTCACGATGTTCCCGACGGACTACGCGATCGCCCCGGCCGAGCTCGGCCGCGAGGTCGAGGCGCGCGGCTTCGAGTCACTCTTCTTTCCCGAGCACACCCACATCCCGGTGAGCCGCCTCAGCCCGTGGCCTGGCGGTCCGGAGCTGCCAGAGGAGTACAGGCACACCCACGACCCGTTCGTCGCACTGAGCGCCGTCGCCGCGGTGACCGAGCGGTTGCTCGTCGGCACCGGGATCTGCCTCGTGGTCGAGCGCGACCCGATCACGACGGCGAAGGAAGTGGCGAGCCTCGACTTCATCAGCGGGGGCAGGTTCCTCTTCGGGATCGGAGCGGGGTGGAACCGCGAGGAGATGGCCGACCACGGCACCGACCCGCGCACGCGCACGGCGCTCCTCCAAGAGCGCGTCGAAGCGATGAAGGCGATCTGGACCGAGGACGAGGCCTCCTATCACGGCCGCTTCGTCGATTTCGGCCCCCTCTGGAGCTGGCCGAAGCCTGTGCAGCGACCGCATCCGCCCGTCATCGTCGGCGGAAGCGGTCCGACGGTCGTCGACCGGGTGCTCGCAATCGGCGACGAGTGGATGCCGATCCGGATCCCCGACCCCGAGGTGCTCGGCTGCCAGATCGCCGAGCTGCAGGCACGGGCCGACGACGCCGGGCGTGGACCCGTCCCCGTCACGATGTTCGGCGCGTCGCGAGACCCCGCCTCGCTCGAACGCCTGCAGGAGCTCGGCGTGACGCGCGCCGTCCTGGCGCTGCGGCCCCTCGGCCGCGACGAGCTGCTCCCGGTCCTCGACCGCGACGCCGGGCTCCTCGAGCGCTGCGGCGCCTGAGCGGCCTTCGGCGCACTAGCTAGCGCCCTTCGGTGCCCGGGGGGCTTCCGCTCCCGCCAGCGACTAGATGAGCTTCTTTTGGGTGAGCCAGGCCTTCGCCACTGTCGCCGGCTGGTCCTTTGTTGTGATCACCTTGAGGTTCATGCCTGAGAGCGCCGACGTCGTGAGCTTCTTCGACAATTTGTCGAGCACCTTGGCGACGCCCCGCTTGTCGATGGCCTTGCGGATGACCGGGATCACGTATGTGGCGCCCTCGAGGTGCTTTGTGTCCTTCAGGGCCACGAAGTGGTTCGCCTGGACGGCGCCGTTGCTCGAGAACAGCTCCACGACCTGGACCGCGCCGTTCTTCAAGTCGGCGATCGAGATCGGACCCGCCTCGTCGGTCTGCTTGAACGACGCGAAGTGGAGGCCGTAGACGCTCTCGAGGCCCTTGAGACACCCTTCGTAGGTCGGGCACTCGGCAGGCCCTCCGAGTATCAGGTGTGACGCGGCCCTCTTCAGGCTCTTGAGCGTCGTGAGGTGGTACTTGGCGGCGGTGGCCCGCGTGACGGCGAAGACGTTCGTGTCGATCGCCTTGGCGGCCGGGAGCACGGTCACCCCGAACTTCTTGAGGTGTGACTTGAGATACCGCTCGGCGGCCTTCACTGTCTTGGACTGCGGCAGTGTCGCGCCGTTCCCGGCGAGGTAGTTCACGAGCGACCCCGCGTAGTCGGGCTCGATGTCGATCTGGCCGTGCTCGATCGCGGGCACGACGACCGCCCTCGTCCCGAGGGAAGGCTCCACCTTCACGTGGTAGCCCGCGTGCCGGAGGACGTCCGCGTACAGGTTGGCGACGATTGTCTGCTCTTCGAAATTGGTCGAGCCGATGACGATGGTCGACTTCGAGGACTTGGCGGTGCTGGCCCCCGCGCCGGGCTGGGGGATCGCCGACAGCCCGACCACGGCGACCGCGGCCGCCGCGACCAGCGCGGCGACCCGGGCCGCTCGCGCCCCCGCCAACCTGCGCAGACGGTCGTCCATGGCTTGGCTCCTCTCTGTTGGGCAAACCGTACCGGACCGCCGGTGGCGACCGTTCAGGCGCCGCCTCGCCCGGCGCCTGCCCGCGCCAAGAGCGGCGAGCGCCGGCGGAGCGGTGCCGGGGTGACCAGTCGCTGCAGCCGGCCGAAGAGGACCGCCACGACCGCCGCGGTGAGCACGACCAGGAGCCCGCCACAGAACGCCTCGACCGTGTCGTTCGTGTCGAGCCCTGCGATGACGTAGGTCCCGAGGTCCGGGTAGCTCACGTACGCGGCGAGCGTGGAGGTGGCGACGACCTCGATGGCCGCCACCCGGACGCCCGTCGCGATGACGGGGACGGCCAACGGCAACTCGACGCCGAGCATCACCTGGCCACCATGCATCCCCATCGCGGCGGCGGCCTCCCGCACGTCGCGGTCGACCTCGCGCACGCCGACGTAGGTGTTCGTGAGGATCGGCGGCACGGCGAGGATCACGAGGGCGAGGAAGGAGGCGAGGAACCCGTTCCCGGCGAGCGAGATGGCGGGAAGGATGGCGAACAAGGTGAGGAGGGCGAGGGTGGGGATGGCGCGCGCCGCATTGGCGGAGTTCACCGCCAGAAGCGCGCCGCGCCGGAAGTGGCCCAGCACGAGTCCGAGCCCCCCTCCGACGAGGAGCGCCGCCGCGACGACCGCGAGGCTCAGCAACACCTGGTTGACGAAGAGGGTGGGGATGCCGTTGGGGCCGCTCCAGTGTGTTGCCTGGCCGAACCAGGAGGCGACCTGCGAGAAGAAGTGCATCTCAGGCCCGTGCGCCTGCCGTCGCCCGGCGGCCCCTGGCCCACGGCACGAGCAGCTTCTCGGCCGCGACGAAGAACAGGTCGAAGACCGCGGCGAGGGCGACCGAGAGGACCAGGCCGGCGAGCACCTCCGTGCCGTTGTCGGCGTTGAAGCCGGTCGTGATGAGCCGGCCGAGGCCGCCCAGGCCGATGAGCGCGGTCACCGTCACGAGCCCGACGACGGTCGTCATCGCGATCCTCAGCCCGGCGAAGATGTACGGCAGCGCGAGGACGAGGTCCACGCGCAGCAACGCCGCCGGTGGCGAATAGCCCATCGCGGCCGCCGCCTCGCGGACGTCGGGCGGCACCGCGTCGAGTCCCGCGACGATGTTCATGACGAGTATGAGCAGCGTGTAGCCGACGAGCGCGACCTCCGCGGTCAGCACCGAGCCGATGCCGGTGATCGGCAAGATGAGCACGAACAGCGCGAGCGACGGCACGACGTACAGCGCGCTCGAGAACGCGAAGACCGGCAGACGCACGAACCGGTACCGCCAGGATGCCAGCGCCAGGGGGAGGGCGATCGCGGAGCCGATCGCCACGGCGATCAACGCGAGCTCGACGTGCTGGAAGAGATCGGCGCGGATTGTCGGCCACGCCGGGAGCGCGCTCCACTCGAAGAGTCCGGCGAACATCGGGCCGCCCGGCACCGGCGCCACGTTAGCGGCGGCCACCGAGCCGAGCGACGCCGCCATGCGTGCGACGCCTGGGTAACCTGGGCGCTCCATGATCGTGCTGGACGAGGTGTCCAAGCGCTACGCCAAGGACACCGTCGCTGTCGACTCGTTGTCGATGGATATTCCAGGCGGAGAGATCTGCGTGCTCGTCGGCCCCTCTGGCTGCGGCAAGACCACCACGCTGCAGATGATCAACCGCCTCGTCGAGCCGAGCTCGGGCCGGATCCTGATCGACGGCGACGACGTGACGTCCATGGACGTGGTCGCGCTGCGCAGGAAGATCGGGTACGTGATCCAGCAGGGGGGCTTGTTCCCCCACCGCCGCGTGGCCGACAACGTCGCCGTGGTGCCGCGCCTGCTCGGCTGGGACAGGCAGCGCATCGCGCTGCGCGTCGGCGAGCTGCTCGAGCTCGTGGGGCTCGACCCCGACCAGTACGCGAGACGCTTCCCCCACGAGCTCTCGGGCGGGGAGCGCCAGCGCGTCGGAGTGGCGAGGGCGCTCGCCGCGGACCCCCCGGTTCTGCTCATGGACGAGCCGTTCGGCGCGGTGGACCCCGCCACCCGCCACCGGCTCCAAGGAGAGCTGCTCGACCTGCAGACCGCGCTCGAGAAGACCATCGTCTTCGTCACCCACGACATCGACGAGGCGGCGAGGCTCGGGGACCGGATCGCCGTGCTCTCCCAAGGAGGCGTGCTCGAGCAGTACGACACGCCGGTCGACGTGTTGGGGCGTCCGGCGACGGCATTCGTGGCGGACTTCGTCGGCACGGACCGCGGCGTGCGGCGTCTCGCCGTCGTCGGCGTCAGGCCGGACGACCTCCTCCACCCGGTCGAGGTGGCGCCGGGCACGTCCATGTCCGAGATCGCCGAGAGGGCCCGCCTGCGTCGGCCTCCGGCATGTGCGCTGCCTGGCGCAGGGAGCGGGGCCACAGACGCCGCCGAGGCCCGGTGGGCGGTCGTGGTCGACGACGGTCGTCTGATCGGGTGGGTGGCGGTCGACGAGGAGGCCGCCGGGGCCAGCACCACCGGGGAGCCGACGACCGCCGGCGAGCGCGCCCAACCTTTCGCCGTTGAGGTTCCCCTCGGCACCACGCTGCGCGCCGCGCTCGCCGAGATGCTCGATCACGACGTGTCGTGGCTGCCGGTCGTCGACCGGGGCCGCTACCTCGGCATCCTCACCCCGAACCTGATCCACGGCGCCATGCGCCGATCGCTTCGTGACGACCGGAGCGACGAGGTGGGGGCGACGGAGCCGAGGAGCCCGGCGCCGCTCCCCACGTAGCCGCCGGTCCCGGCGGAGCTACGAGGCCTTGCGGCGCGCTGTCGCCGCTGCCCGCTTCGCCGGAGCCTTCTTCGGGGCCGCCTTCTTCGTCCGGCCCGGCGCCTTGGACGCCTTCTTCGTCGCCGGCGCCCTGCCCGAGCCGCGTGCAGAGCTGGGCGCCGCAGACCCGGACGCCCCGTCGTCGGAGGCGCTGGCCGACCCGCCGGCCGG
>DAIRCY010000105.1:7505-8630 GCA_036796435.1 Acidimicrobiales bacterium | reverse complement strand
TGGCGAGCGAGCACTGCCCCGCCTCGTCGACGATCAGGCAGTCGAGCGTCTGGTCGAAAGAGGCGCGGGCGAAAAGCCAGGACGTCCCCGCGACGAGGTTGCACCCGTCGGCGAGGTCCTGCTCGACCTTTGCGGGGGAGTCACGGGCGGTGACTGCGGGATGGGAGAGCACCTGGTCGCGGTCGCCCCGCTGGCTGCAGCGCACATGAACGCCGGCCTTCGCCGCATGCTCGAGAATGCACTCGAGCAGGTGCGTGATCGTGGCGTGGCTGTTGGCGGTGATCCCCACGCGCTTGCCCCCGCCAATGAGCTTGACCGCGATCCGCGCCGCCGTGTCCGTCTTCCCCGAGCCCGGCGGCCCCTGGATCCCCAAGCACCCACCCGCAAGTCCCGCAGCGATCCGCACTGCTTTGCCTGCCGCGCCTCCAGGACCGGCGTCGCGGCTTCCTTCCAGCCGGACCACCGAGCGCGGCGGGAGCCGAAGCAGGAGATCACGCGCCGCCCGGTAGGGGCCCGGGCCGTCGACGCCGTGATCGACGACGCTCTGCGCGAGACGCCGCAGCGCCGCTCGCTGCTCTGTCGTGTCAAGCGGCCCTGGGGGGATGAGGGCACGGGGGTGCGCGGCGGTCGAGTGTTCTCCCCGCAGGAGGCCGAGCTCGCCGGTGTCGAGGAAGTGGATCGTGCCAGGCCCCGCCTGCCCCTCGGTCCGCGCCCGCGCTCGGGCGGGGTCGACGGGCGTCTCTCCCACGCTGAGCTTGTGCTCTTGGGGGTCGAAGCGGTACCGGTGGACGATCGAGCGGCGGACACGCTCACCGGTCCCGAGGTACTCGAGGCCCGCGATGCACTCGGTGTCCTCGAAGAGGTCGGTCTCGTCGAAGTCGTTGATCCGCCGGTAGTACTTCCACCACTCGGGCTTCGCCTCGCGCCGGTGCCATTCGAGAAGGTGCGCGAGCAGCTCGCACGCGGCCGTTGTCCTGTCGTCGCCGCCCAAGAGGGCGAGCGCGTCCACGAGGGCCGAGATCTCCGAGGACTCCTTCTCGACTCCTTCGGGTGGCCGTCCGTCGCGGACGGCGGGCCGGGGCGGGTCGGTGCCGAATCGTTCGGCGTACTCGTCCCGGCGCGCCT
>DAIRCY010000105.1:5107-7495 GCA_036796435.1 Acidimicrobiales bacterium | reverse complement strand
GGGGGGGGGGGGCGGCATTTGGGCGGCCTCCCCCCCCGGGCCGCGCCTCGAGCCACTCTCGAAGAAGACGCGTGGAGTCGCAGTCGGTGCGGTTGTAGTCCTCGATCGCTCGCAGGATCGCTGGGTCCGGATCCTCGAGCCACCGCTCGTACTCGACGATGGAGGACCCCGCGTCGACGATGGCACCGGTGCGCCGGCCGTCGAGATACAGCACCTCGAGCTGTTTGAGCGAGTACGACGGCGTGCCCACCTGGACCGCTTGGCGCACGACCCGGTGCAGGTCGACGAAGACTCCTGCGCGCAGGAGCTCGTCCACCTCGTGCTCGCGCGTGCCGTAGCGGCCCATCAACCGGCCGACCGCCGTCGTCTCGTAGGGCGCGAAGTGGAAGACGTGCAGATCGGGGTGCTCCCGACGGCTCGCCATGACGAAGTCGATGAACTCCTCGAACGAGCGCTTCTCCTCGGCGGCGTCGTGCCCCCAGAAGGCCCGGTAGGAGAACGAGCCGTCGGACCCGACGCAGCCGACGCCCAGGAGGTACTCGATCCCGGCTGTCCCGACGAACGGGTCGCCCTCGATGTCGAAGAAGAGGTCGCCGGGAGACGGCGCCGGAAGGGCGCCGAGTCCGAGGCCGTCGTCGACAGTCGCGAGCAGCTCGTAGGCCGGGCGGCCGCCGGGATCCGTCGTGCGCTGGAGGCGAGCCTGCCGGCGCAGCTTCTCGAGCGTGGACGGCGCCATGCGCCCGACCCTTTCACCATCGAAGTCGGCGAGCGCACCGGCCGTCGGGATGCCGGCCGCCTGTAGCCGTCGCGCCTGCTCGACGGTGAGCCCGGCAACGCGCACGAGGTGGTCGTCCAGCCGCCAGCGCTCCTCGCAGTCGTCGTGGTAGGGGCAGACCGGGCAGTGGCTGTTCGGCAACGGATACGACTCGACTCCCGCGACCGCCGCCTCGAAGCTGCGTTTCGCCTGGCGGTAATAGGCCGCGAAGTCCGCCAGGCGCAGCATGGCGACGTGCGAGCCGCCGAGGACGACGTGGACGCGTTCGGGTTCTCTGCCCTGGAGCCGCGCGAGCTGGGCGGCGTAGGCGCAGAGCTGGATCACCGCACCGGGCTTCACGTGACGGGCGAGCTTCGTGTCGTGCGGCTCGTAGGCGTAGTCGCCGAGCGCGCTCGGCACCTCGGTGCGACGCAGGAAGTCTGCGTGTCCACGCCACGCGGCCGCGTCCGCGTCCTCGTCGAAGAAGGCGGCCTGGTAGATCACGTCGGGCCCTTCGGCGAGCGCCTCCAGGGTCTGGCGCACCTCCTCCTCGAAGCCCGGGGCGTCGATCTCGACCACCGTCGCCCCCTCGTCCGCGAGTGCCGCGAGGTAGGCGCGTTCGTGCGCCATTCCACGCGCCTGGACGACGCTGAGCTCCGGGTCGTCCACGGCCGGCCGCGGGCGCGTGCCCCTGGCGACCTCCAGGGAGAGCTCGGTCACGTGCGGGCAGAGGAGGTGGGCGACGAGGTCGCTCGGGCTCACGACGAGCCGGTCGTCCTTGAGGTACATGTCACCTCCTTTGCCTGGTGCATTCTCGCGTCGTGCTGTGACAGCCGGCCGTGGCTAGCTGGCGCCTCGGTCGACGTCGCTGCCCTCGTGGGCCGTGACTGCGTCGAAGAGGTCGGTGCCGCGGATGGTGATGCCACCGGCCTCGGCCAGCTGTTGGGCGGGTGTCGCATATCGGGGTGGCTCGTCGGGACACGTCTGGTGTTTCCGGTTGGCGGCCTTCGCCACGTCGATCAGGTAATGCGAACGGACGCCGAGCTCCTCTGTGACGTGCGGGACCCGAACAAGGCGCCATCGCGGTTGGTACAGCGCTTCGCGGCCGTGCTCACCGACGATCGCCTCGAGGTACTCGGGATCGTGGGTCCACAGCTCAAGCCGCCGTCCTCCCACCTCGATGAGCACGGTGCCGTCGGGGCGCACGTCGAGAACGTGGCACCGAGCCGGTGGTATCTCGCCGGGGTCGCCCGAGTGGATCCCCTGGATCCAGTGCACCTCGTGGCCGGGCAGGTAGAGGCCACACTTCTTGGGCAGGGGGATGTTCCCCATCGCTCCTCCATCGCGTGGCGTTCGCACCTTGCCGGGGCAGGTTGCGGCGGCGTCCTAGGGCCACGTCCCTCAGCCGCTCTTGATGGTCGACGGCACGATAGCTCGCGGGTGTGACGCGTCGGACGGTGAAGTGGGCGGTTTAGTCGGCGGGCTCGGACGTCTCGGGCGGAAGGACGTCGAGGAACTCGACGAAGAAGCGCGCTCCCTCGGCGGGCTCGATCCGGCCTACCAGGAAAAAACCTGCAAAGCTGTGCGCCGTGGCCGCCGCTGTGACCGCGCCGGGTTGCGACCGAGCCGCGAGA
>DAIRCY010000105.1:4379-5097 GCA_036796435.1 Acidimicrobiales bacterium | reverse complement strand
GCGCGCGCCCTCGGCGGGCTCGATCTCGTGCACGACCTCGGGCGCGATGGCCTGCGCCCCACCGGCTTCGACGACGCGGTCGATCGGCGGCGTGGAGCGCGCGCGAAAGAGAAGGCTTCCCTCCTGCACGACGAGGCGTCCCCAGGTGCCGCCTCGGAGCTTGTGGTCCCGGCGGAGCCCCTGCGGACACGAGCGGTCGTCCCACTCAGGGCTTCGCCGCGAGAACCGGACGCGCTCGGGCATCTCCCCCCGATCGCACAGCGGGCAGTCGATCGGCGTGCCGAGGTGCGCGGCCCGCTCGTCGTCGTCGAGCACCCAGGCGCGCACCTGGAAAGGGGGGCGGTGCCGGACGTGCTGGCGATGGCCGCAGTCGATCTCTGCGACCCAGTCACCCTCTGCGTCGAGGAGGAACCCGGCGATACGCCGCTCCACCTCAGCGCCCGTCTTGCTCGGGACGGCCACCGGCCGCCCGGATCCCCGCGCCGAGAGTCGGCCGCACGCGGCGCAACGTGAGCACACGCTCCGCGTGGCGCTCCTCTTCGAGGAGCTTCTGGCGCGCGTCGAGCAGATCGAACTGGGTGACCAGGCCGTCGAGGTGGCGCGTGTCCGCCCGGTCGACCACGGGCAGCACCCCGAGGCCGAGCCCGGCCATCCGGTCGGCGACGGCGCGCAGGATCTCGTCGGGGTAGGCGACCGCCTTGGGGGCGATCATGGCCTC
>DAIRCY010000105.1:0-4369 GCA_036796435.1 Acidimicrobiales bacterium | reverse complement strand
ACCGGCCTCGCGCGCCACGTCATGGATCGTCGGCGGCCTGCGTCGGCCCCCCGTTGGTGCGCGCGGCGAGGACCGCGGACCACGGCAGGACGCCGAGGAGCGAGCCGTCGGGGTCGAGCACCGGGTACAGGCGTTGGCGCCGCTCGCGCGAGCCTTCCGGCAGCGACCTGTAGAGCTCGTCGAGGGTGCGGTCCGGCTCGACGGTGTAGACGTCGGTGTCCATCACCTCGCGCACGAAGGTGGCCTCCAACGGGTCGACCGCGTACTCGCGCATGACGTGGAAGCCGCGGCGCGCCACCTTCTCGGTGAGGATCGACCGGCGCAGCGTGAGCACGCTCACGAGGTGCGCGACGGTCGCGGTGACGAGGAGGGCGAGGAGACTGTTGGCGTCGTGGGTGAGCTCGAAGGCGAACACGATCGCGGGGAAGGGCGAGCGGGTGACGCCGCCCAACGAGCCCGCCATGCCGAGGAGCGCGAACACCCCGACCGAGGCGCCCGGAAGGACGTGGCCGAGGACGCCGCCGATGGCGGCGCCCATCATGAGGATCGGGGCGAGGATGCCGCCGCTCGTCCCGCCGCCGAGCCCGGCCGCCCAGATGGTCATCTTCACGAAGAAGAGGAGCACCAGGGCGGCGACCCCGAGCTTGCCGAGGAGCTCGAGGTGGATCGTGTTGTACCCGACGCCGAGGGCCCGTGCGTCGACGAGGCCGCCGAGGCCGATGACGAGTCCGCCGATGAGCGGCCACCACATCCAGTGGAGATGGCCCGTCAGCTTCTTGAACAGGTCCTCGCACCGGTAGACGGCCTGGGTCATCACCCAGGCGCCGAGCCCGGTCGCGAGGCCGATGACCGCCGCGCCGACGAGGACGACGCCGCCGAGGGCCGGATGGCCCGGGACCGGGAAGAGCGGCTGGGCCAGGACCAGTCCGTGCGAGGCCATCACCATGCGCAGCGCGTCGGCGGTCCCCGCCGCGAGGCCGATCAGCACCATGGAGCGCGGCTTGAACTCGAACATGAGCAGCTCGACGCCGAAGAGGGTCGCCGCGACCGGCGTGCCGAACACGGCGCTCATCCCCGCGGCCGCGCCGGCGACGAGGAGGGCACGGCGTTGTGCGCCCGTCAGCCGGAACAGCTGGCCGACGATCGAGCCGACCGCGCCGCCCGTCAGGATGATCGGGCCCTCGGCGCCGAACGGTCCCCCGGTGCCGATGCTGATGGCAGACGAGATCGGCTTCAGGATGGCGAGGCGCGGCTGGACCTTGGAGCCGTTGATGAGGATGTTCTCCATCGCCTCGGGGATCCCGTGGCCCCGGATCTGCTCGGAGCCGAACCGGGCCATGAGCCCGACGAGCAGGCCGCCCCCGATGGGGATCACGAGCGCGATCGCGCCGAGCGTGTTGGCGTTCGGAGAGACCAGGTGGACGCTCAACCGCTGGTAGTAGAAGAGGTTCGTGAAGAACCCGATCATGTCCAAGAGCGCGAGCGACACCGCGGCGCCGATGACCCCGACCGCGATGCCGAGCGGGACCAGCCGGAGCAGTGACGGCGTCGTCGTGAAGTCGCCGAGCGCGCGCTCCGAGGTGTCGCGGGGCCGTCGTTCTGCGCCGAGATAGGAGATCTCGCTCGCTTCGCCCTCGGGGGTGCGACGCGGCACGTCGTCGACCGATCTCGTCTCCACGGCTGGGCCCTCGCCTTGGACGTGGGCGGCTTCAGCTGTGCCGGCCGAGCTCTCGGGGATGGTCGGCCGTTCCGATTCCGGCTCTGCGCGCGACGGCTCGTCGGTCACGAGGACGCCGGGGCGGCCTCGCAGAGGTCACGCGGGGGATGAAGGGCGTGAAGGGATTTCATCGTCTTCCGATGTTATCGTGGTAAGGAATGCCGCTGCCCGACGCCGTCTACGCCCGGCTGCTTGCCCTGCGGACCGGGCTCCGCCACTTCGAACACTGGAGCGCACAGCAAGCCAAGGCGAGGGGTCTCACGCCGGCACACCACCAGCTGTTGCTCGCCATCCGTGGCCACGAGGGAGACGAGGGGCCGACGATCGGCGAGGTCGCCGACCACCTGCTCTTGCGACACCACAGCGCCGTGGGCCTTGTCGACCGGGCCGAAGCGGCGGGACTGGTCCGGCGCGCGCGTAGCGAGGAGGACCACCGCGTCGTCCACCTGTACCTCACCGACGAGGGCGCGGCCCGGCTCGAGGCGCTGTCGGAACTCCATCTCGAAGAGCTCGCGCGCCTCGCCCGCGACATCCCGAGGATCTGGGAAGGCCTCGCGCCGGTCGGGCGGCGTCACGGGTCCCCGGGCGAACCCGACTCTGGCCGCGGGGAATCGCCAAGGCCGATGCCCGGTTCACAGAGTCGGTGAAGGACGTCGCCCGGAGCGCCGCGCTCCGGAAGTGGTACGGGCACCGCCGGCGGCGTGACCCCTCTCGGATTGCCGCGTCCGAGTGACCGAGACGACGGGAGATCGAGCTCGAGGACATCGAGCTCGATCCGGTAACGCGCCGCCATGGCCGCCTCGATTCGCTGGATCCCTTCTTCCAGCCCGAGACGTCCTTCGGCCATCGCCGCGCCGATGGCCCTCGCCACATCCTCCCGCTCCTCGTCCGAAGCCCGGACCGGTTGCGGAGCGGCCGAGGGCAGCCGGTTGTCGCGCCCACCTCCACAACCTTCCCGTTCTCGAAGGACGCAGTGGGCCGCGCTGGCAGCCGCGGTCATGGAGAGCTCGAAGACCAGGAGCATCACGCACATGAGCAGAAGGACGTCGATCATGAGCACTTCACCTTCCTTGGAGTCCTACCTCCCTCTGTAACGGCCGCACTGAATGCGAGCTCCGCACACCACCTCGCCCAGGAGTCAGGAGCGCCACAGGTGCGTCAGGCGGTTCGGTCCTGCGCGCGGCGGCTCGTCGCGAGCTGGCGCCGGACAGCCCGGACGATCGGTTCGGGGTCGGGTTCACCGTGGGAGAGGGCCTCGAGCTCAGCCGGGACGAACACGGCCGATTGCACCGATGCCGCCTCGGCCGGACCGACCCGGCTGAGCTCGCGCGCAATCTCGCGGGCGGCCCCCGGCCACGTCTGGCCCGGGTACGAGATCGCAATGGCCGAGATCTCTTCAGGTGGGCGGTGGGCGAACGCGTTCAACCATGCCCAGCACGGGACGGGCAACCCGCGGGCGGCGTACCGGTCGGCAGCCCGCCCGTCCAAGAGTGCGGATGCCTCGGCAACGACGGCGCCGGGTCGCCTGGGGCGCAGCTGGCGCAACACCGCCCTGAGCTCACGGCACAACTCCTTCGGGCCACTTCGAAGGTGGTCGCTCATGGTTGCTTCCTCGCTTTGCTCCATGCGTTACCTCTGGCACTTACCTTGTATCGTGCTACGATAAACAGGCAATCCGCTGCCGGCTCGCCGGTGCGTCGGTGATCGACATCGCCCGCGTCTACGACCCGGGCACGTCCCCCTCCGCCTACGGCCGCCGGGCGACCACCAGGAACCGTCGCTGCCGGATGGTGAGCGGTCCCTCCTTCATGTGCGCGTGGATCCGGCGCAGCGCCGCCTCGTGACCATCCGGGTCGAAGCCGGGGATCGCCCAGCTCACCGAGCGCAGGTACCAGACGAGCGCGCCGACGTCCTTGAATGTCTGGTGCTCCTCACCGCGCTGCGCGACGAGCATCTCGAAGCCGGCGTCGGCGAGCTGCGCCTCCGCGAGCGGGAGCCACGACGCGGGCTGGAGCTCGAGCGCCGCGTAGAAGTCGTCGTAGGTGTGGAAGTCGACCTGCTGGGTGACGAAGCGGCCGCCGGGGCGCAGGACGCGGCACACCTCGGACGCGAAGAAAGACTCGTGACGGTTGGCGACGCAGTCGAAGACCCGGTCCGCGTACGGCATCCGTCCCAGGACCGTGTCGGCGCCGTCCCGGCCCATGTCCTCCTGGTCCACGTTGTCGGCCGCACCCTCCACCTGCACCACCGGGATGCCGTGGGGTCTCAAATTCGCCGCCGCGACGGGGACGTTCGGCGGATACGCCTCGTCGGCGATGGTCTTCCTCGCGCGCCGCGGGATGCGAAGCAGCGCCTCTCCGCCGCCCGTCCCCATGTCGAGCATCCACTCGGCGTCCGCGGCGATCTCGGCCACCACTGCGGGATAGCGCCACGGCAGCGGCCGGCTGATCGGGGCACGCTCGCGCAACACGCTGAAGTCCCAGCCTTGGAAGCTGCTGCTCGACGCATCGGCGACGAGCTCCTCGAAGGCCATCGCGGTCCGGTCTTCCGGCACTCGCCGCCGTGTCAGCGCGCCGCCCGCGGCTGCGTCCACTCGCAGGGGAGGTGCTTGATGCCGTTCACGAAGGAGGAGAGCAGCCGTTGCGGCTCGGC
>DAIRCY010000104.1:0-8735 GCA_036796435.1 Acidimicrobiales bacterium | reverse complement strand
CGGTCAGCCGGATCGGCGGTATAGGGCGAGAGGAGAGCGCGGTGGAGGTGCTCGCCCGCCACGTCAGGGCGTGGCCGGACCGGCCGACCGAGTTGGCGCACCGGGACCTGGAAGTCGGCGGCGAGTACCAGTGGCGCCGGGAGGGTGAGTACCACCTGTTCAACCCGACGACGGTCCACAAGCTGCAGCACTCGACGCGCACGCAGCGGTACGACATTTTCAAGCAGTACACCAGCGCCGTCGACGACCAGTCGGCCCGACTCGGGACGCTCCGGGGGCTGTTCCGGATCAAGGCGGCTTCGGAGCTGGGCCGGTCGCCGGTCCCGCTCGACGAGGTGGAACCGGTCGAATCCATCGTGAAGCGCTTCAACACCGGGGCGATGTCGTACGGTTCGATCTCGGCGGAGGCCCACGAGACGCTAGCGATCGCGATGAACCGCATCGGGGGCCGCTCGAACAGCGGTGAGGGAGGTGAGGACGCCGACCGGTTCACCCCGGACCCCAACGGCGACCTGCGGCGGAGCGCCATCAAGCAGGTGGCGTCCGGGCGCTTCGGTGTGACGAGCGAGTACCTCGTCAACGCCGACGACATCCAGATCAAGATGGCCCAGGGCGCCAAGCCGGGCGAGGGCGGCCAGCTGCCAGGGCACAAGGTGTACCCCTGGATCGCACGGACGCGTTACTCGACTCCCGGCGTCGGCCTGATCTCGCCCCCGCCCCACCACGACATCTACTCGATCGAGGACCTGGCCCAGCTGATCTTCGATCTCAAGAACGCCAACGACGCCGCCCGCATCCACGTGAAGCTCGTCGCCGAGGTAGGCGTAGGGACGGTCGCCGCCGGCGTGTCCAAGGCTCACGCGGACGTGGTGCTGATCTCTGGGCACGACGGCGGTACCGGGGCGTCGCCGCTCACCTCGATCAAGCATGCGGGAGCTCCCTGGGAGCTCGGACTCGCCGAGACGCAGCAGACCCTGATGCTCAACCGGCTTCGCGACCGCATCGTCGTGCAGGTCGACGGGCAGCTGAAGACCGGGCGCGACGTCGTGGTCGCGGCGCTTCTCGGCGCGGAGGAGTACGGCTTCGCCACCGCCCCTCTGGTGGTCAGCGGCTGCATCATGATGCGCGTCTGTCACCTCGACACCTGCCCGGTCGGCATCGCGACGCAGAACCCGGAGTTGCGCAAGCGCTTCACGGGCAGACCCGAGTTCGTGGTCACCTTCTTCGAGTACATAGCGGAGGAGGTCCGGGAACTCCTTGCGTCTATGGGGTTCCGTTCGCTCGACGAGGTGATCGGCCATCCCGAGCTGATCGACGTCGAGCAGGCCGTCGACCACTGGAAGGCGCGCGGGCTCGACCTCACGCCCATCCTGGAGGGCCCCGACGCCGATCCCGACGAAGCCCGTCACTGCGTCTCAGCACAGGATCACGGCCTCGACCGGGTGCTCGACCGTCAGCTGATCGAAGCGTGCCGCCCGGCTCTGGAGGACGCGAGACCGGTCGCGTTGAAGCTGCCGATCCGGAACGTGAACAGGACCACCGGCACCCTTCTCGGCGCCGAGATCTCACGGCGCTACGGCGGCGCCGGCCTGCCCGACGGGACGATCGAGCTGTCGTTCACGGGGTCCGCCGGCCAGAGCTTCGGTGCGTTCGTGCCGCGCGGCGTCACCATGCGCCTCGAAGGCGACGCGAACGACTACCTCGGCAAGGGGCTGTCGGGTGGGCGCCTCGTCGTACGCCCGTCGTCGTCGGCTCCGACCGGGTTCGTCGCCGAGGAGCAGGTAATCGCCGGCAACGTGATCCTCTACGGCGCGACGGCAGGCGAGGCGTACATCCGGGGTGTCGTCGGCGAACGTTTCTGCGTGCGCAACTCCGGAGCGACCGCGGTGGTCGAGGGCGTCGGCGACCACGGGTGCGAGTACATGACCGGAGGCCGCGTGGTCGTGCTCGGCCCGACCGGGAGGAACTTCGGTGCAGGCATGTCCGGCGGGATCGCCTACGTGTGGGACCCCCGCGGGACCTTCGGAGCGAACGTGAACGGTGAGATGGTGGACCTCGAGGACTGCGACGAGGAGGACGTGGACTGGCTTGGCGACGTGATCCGCCGCCATGCCGACGAGACGGGGTCGGCGGTCGCCGCGAAGGTGCTGACCGCCTGGCCGCGCTCGGCCGCCGAGTTCGTGAAGGTCATGCCCCGCGACTACAAGCGGGTGCTAGAGGCGATGCGGGCGGCCAAGGAATCGGGTATCCCCGTCGACGACGCTGTGATGGCGGCCGCTCATGGGTAAGCCGACCGGTTTCCTCGAAGCGGGGAGGGAGCTCCCCCAGCGCCGGCCGGTTCCGGTACGCCTTCGGGACTGGAAAGAGGTCTACGAGCCCTTCCCGACGGAGCGGCTGCAGACCCAGGCGAGCCGGTGCATGGACTGCGGCATCCCCTTCTGCAACGACGGGTGCCCGCTCGGCAACCTGATCCCGGACTGGAACGACCTGGTGTACCGGGACCAGTGGCACGCCGCGATCGAAAGGTTGCACGCCACCAACAACTTCCCCGAGTTCACGGGGCGGCTGTGCCCCGCTCCATGCGAGACGGCGTGCGTCCTCGGCATCAACTCGGACCCGGTGACCATCAAGCAGGTCGAGGTCACCATCATCGAGCGGGCCTGGGACGAGGGCTGGGTGCAGCCGGTCGTGCCGGAGAAGCAGACCGGGAAGCGGGTGGCCGTCATCGGCTCCGGGCCGGCCGGTCTGGCCGCAGCGCAGCAGCTGACCCGCGCCGGGCACTCGGTGACGGTGTACGAGCGCGACGACCGCCCGGGAGGCCTCCTGCGGTACGGCATCCCCGAGTTCAAGATGGAAAAGCATTTCTTGGACCGCCGGCTCTCGCAGATGGAGGCGGAGGGAACGGCCTTTGTTTCGGGGGTCTCGGTTGGAGCCGAGACGGGACCCGGCAGCGTTTCGGCCGACGACGTGCGCTCGCTGCACGACGCGGTGGTGATCGCGGTCGGGGCGACGGTCCCCCGGGATCTGCAGCTTCCCGGTAGGGAGCTGCGGGGGATCCACCAGGCGATGGAGTACCTGCCTCTCGCCAACCGGGCCGTCGACGCCGCGGAACCTTCGTCTGCCACTCCCGTCACGGCTGCCGGCAAACGGGTGGTGATCATCGGCGGCGGCGACACCGGCGCGGACTGCCTGGGCACCGCGCACCGCCAGGGAGCAAGGTCGGTGCACCAGTTCGAGATCATGCCCCGCCCACCGGACCAGCGCGACCCGTCGACGCCCTGGCCCACGTGGCCGCTCATGTTCCGTACCTCCTCGGCGCACGAGGAGGGTGGCGAGCGCGTCTTCGCCGTGAACACCCTCGAGTTCCTCGACGACGGCTCCGGGGCGGTACGCGGCCTGTCGGCCTGCCAGGTGAAGATGTCGACCGTCGACGGGCGGCCCCGCTTTGACCCGGTCGAGGGCACCGAGTTCGAACTCGAGTGCGAGCTCGTGCTGCTTGCGCTGGGCTTCTCCGGGCCCGAGCCGGCGCTGGCGTCCGCCTTCGGAGCGTCGCTGACCCCCAGGGGGACGATCTCCCGCTCGGCCTCCTACGAGACCGACGTGCCGGGCGTGTTCGTGTGCGGTGACGCCGGGCGGGGCCAGAGCCTCATCGTGTGGGCGATCGCCGAGGGCCGCTCCGCTGCCTCGGCGGTGGACGCCTACCTCGCCGGCGAAACCCTGCTCCCCTCGCCGCTGCCGCAAGCCTGACCCCACCGGGGCACAACCCGCGGCCGGCGGTAGCCTGTCGCGGTGAGCGAGACGGGTGCCGGCGACGCGGCCGGCCCAGGCGAGGAGCCGGAGGGCGAGGAGCCGGGCGAGGCAGCGCTCGAGGATCCGTTCGAGGAACTCGAAGGCGAGGACGAGTTCTACGAGTTCCCCGACGACGGGGAGCCGCACACCGCTCTGCCGACGAAGGTCGAGGCGTGGCGCAAGCGCAGTGCCACCGGCGCGATCCTGACCGGGTTCGCGCTCGGCCTCCAGCAGGTCTTCGAGCCCAAGCGGGACGAGCCGGCAGTGATAATGGAGACCTCGGGCGACCCTCCACGCGACCTGCCGGTCGAAGCCGACTTCGAGTACGGCAGGCCGCGTCAGAGCGTCGTGAACGTGAGGCCCTGGCTGCTACCGGCAGCCCCCGATGCCGATCCAGGACCCGCCGACGAAACCCAGCAGGACACCGGCGACGGGAGCCCGGCCGGCAGCAAGGAGCGCGAGATTTGAGCGACCCGAATGGGACCGCTGTGACCGACGACGGCCGCAGCGGGACCCAGATCAAGCCCAGCGCGATGCAGGGCAGGGAGTTCCTGTACGGGCACGCGGTGGCCGCCACGCTCATCGCCGTCGCCATCGCCAACTTCGTTGTCACGAAGGGGCCAGGTGCACCGAAGAACCCGCAGACGACGCTCAGCATCCTCGGATTGGTCGCTGCGCTCGCTATGTTGCCACTGCTACACACACGCAACCGTTTCATCGCTCCCTTCGGGGCTGTGATCGCGGCGTTCTTCGTGACCTTTCCCAGGGGTCCCAACTCGCTGCAGTCGCTCCACGTGCTCGCGATCGTCTTCCCGCTCGTGTACGCGCTGCTCCTGACCCAGCGCCAACGCAAGGCGGCCATCGCCCAGGTCAAGGCCGGCGGCAGGCCGAGCCGGGAACCGCGGGCGAGCCGCCGGCAGCGGGCGGCTGAACAGGGTAAGGGCACCAACCGCCCTGGCGCCCCGGCTCGCAACCGGCGTTACACGCCCCCCAAGGCCAAACGCGCCAAGCGTTAGATGACATTCAACGCCGGTTCGCGTCACCATCGCGCGCGCCCGGCGGTCACAACTCCGTGATCGAGAGGCAGATGCTAGACACACAAGATGCTGCGTGAGGCTCTCGCCGGCCGGCGTATAGCCATCACCGGCGCAACCGGATTCCTCGGCACGGCCCTGGCCGAGCGGTTGCTGCGCGCCGTTCCGGACTGCGAGATCGCCCTGCTCGTGCGCCCCGGGCGCCGCGGGGCGGCCGACCGGGTCCGCCGGGAGATCCTTCGCAACAACTGCTTCGACCGCCTGCGCTCCGAACTCGGCGACCGTTTCGACGCAGAGATGGAACGCCGGATCCACGTCATGGCCGGCGACGTCGGAGTCGACGGTCTCGGTCTCGACACGGACGGCCGGGAGCTGCTCAGGTCCTGCGGAACTGTCATCCACTCCGCTGCCACCGTCAGCTTCGACTCCCCCCTCGACGCCGCCGTCGAGATCAACCTTCTCGGTCCGGTTCGCGTCGCGGCGACCCTCAACGAGCTGCACGCCGGCGGCCAGCTTCCCCATCTCATTGCCGTGTCCACCGCCTACGTCGCCGGGAGCCGGCGGGGGCCGGCCCCCGAGGCGACCTTGCCGGACACCCCGTGGTCCACGGAGCTGGCTTGGCGACCGGAGGTGGAGGCGTCCCGCAGGGCGAGGGCTGATGCCGACGCCGACAGCCGCGACCCCAAGATGCTCGCCTCGTTCAACAAGCGGGCGCGCGGGGAGCTCGGCGCCGCGGGCAGCCCCCTCCTGGCCTCCAAGGCCGAGAAGCTGCGCGAGGAATGGGTGCAGGACCGCATGATCGAGCTGGGAAAGGCCCGCGCGCAGGGTCTCGGCTGGCCCGACGCGTACGCGTACACCAAGTCGCTCGGCGAGCGGGCCCTTCTCGACACGCGGGCCGACCTGCCCGTCACGATCGTGCGGCCCTCGATCATCGAGTCGTCGCTGGCGGAGCCGGTCCCCGGGTGGATACGCGGTTTCCGCATGGCCGACCCGGTGATCATCTCCTACGCGAAGGGCCTGCTCAAGGAGTTCCCCGGCGTCCCGGAAGGGATCATCGACGTGATACCCGTCGATCTCGTCGTCGCATCGATCCTCGCGGTCGCCGCGCGCGGCCCTCTCGACGAGCCTGACGTCTTCCATTCCGCGTCGGGGGCGCGAAACCCGCTGCGCTACAGGCAGCTCGTCGAGCTGGTGCGGGCATGGTTCTTGGAGAACCCCCTCGCCGACAGCCAGGACCAGCCGATCATGGTGCCGGAATGGTCGTTCCCGGGGCGCCGGCGGGTGCAGCACCAGCTGCAGCGCGCCACCCAGCTCCTCGACAGGGCAGAACGCACCCTGCAGGCGCTGCCCCTGCGCGGCAAGCAGGCCGACCTCAGCGCGAGGTTGGAGGAGCGGCGCGAGGAGGCGGAGCGAGCGCTCTCCTACGTGGAGCTGTACGGGGCCTACACCGAGACCGAGGCCATCTTCTCCGTCGACCGCCTGATCGACCTCTACGAGAGCCTCCCCCTGCCGGACCGTGAGGATTTCTGCTTCGACCCGGCCGTGATCGACTGGCCGCACTTCTGCCAGGACGTATACCTGCCGTCGGTGGTAGCCCATGCGCGCGTCCGCCAGGCACCGAAGCCGGGCGCCCCCAAGACGAAGACCGGCAAGGGATCGACCGGGATGACCCGCGAGGAGCGCGGCCGGAAGGCGGTCCTGTCTCCCGACCGGCAGCTGGCGGTGTTCGACCTGGAGAACACCCTGATCGCGTCGAACGTGGTCGACTCCTACTCGTGGCTCGCTACGCGCCACCAGGACGACGGCGACCGCGCCCGATTCGTCATGAAGACGCTGCGCGAGGCGCCGAAGCTCCTCGCGCTCGACCGTACCGACCGCGGCGACTTCCTGCGCTACTTCTACCGGCGCTACGACGGCGCCCCCGTCAGCAGGCTGGAGCGTGACGGGTGGGAACTGTTCAGCGATCTCATCCTCACCAAGTCGTTCCCGGCCGGTATCCGAAGGGTCCGCGAGCACCGTGCGCTCGGGCACAAGACGCTGCTCATCACCGGCGCCCTCGACGTCGTCATCGAGCCTCTCCGGCCGCTCTTCGACGAGGTCGTGTGCGCAAGGCTGGGGCGGAGGAACGGCCGCTTCACGGGCGAGCTCACCGAAGCGCCGCCCACCGGCGAGGCGCGCGCGCTGATCATGGCCGACTACGCCCAGGCACACGGGCTCGATCTGGAGCAGAGCGTCGCCTACGCCGACTCCGCCAGCGACCTGCCCATGCTGGAAGCCGCGGGGCACCCCGTCGCCGTCAACCCAGAGACGAAGCTGGCGGCGATCGCCCGCAAGCGCGGCTGGCACGTCGAGCACTGGCCCAAGGCGCCGCAGGGTCCGCGCCTGCTGCTCCCGATCGGACCGCGCGCGTGAAGGCCCTCCGGATGGACCGGTCGGTGGCGCGCTTCGCGGCGGCTCGCGCCGCGTCGGAGTGGCGCTCGGGAGGCGGCGGCAGGTTCGGCGCGTTGCGCCTCGTCGACACCGACGCGCCGGAGCTGCCCGCCGATGGTTGGGTCACCGTCAGACCGCGGCTGGCGGGTATCTGCGGGAGCGACCTTGCCACCGTCGACGGCCGGTCGTCCCGCTGGTTCGAGCCGATCGTCAGCTTCCCCTTCGTCCCCGGCCACGAGGTCGTCGCCGACGCGGAGGACGGCCGGCGAGTCGTGATCGAGCCGGTGCTGCACTGCGCGATTCGCGGCATCGAGCCCCCGTGCTCCCAGTGCCTGGCCGGCAGCACGAACCACTGCGAGCGGCTCACCGGGGGACACCTGAGCCCGGGCCTGCAGAGCGGGTACTGCGCCGACACCGGCGGCGGGTGGTCGCTCGCCATGGCCGCTCACCCGCTCCAGTTGCACGCCGTCCCCGACGGGTGGTCCGACGAGGCCGCCGTGATGATCGAGCCCGTCGCCTGCGCCGTGCACGGAGCGCTCAGCCCCCCGGCCGGTGATGACGCCACGGCCGTAGTCATCGGCGCCGGTACGCTCGGCCTCGCCACCATCGCTGCGATCCGCAGGCTCCGCCCCGACGTCGTCTCTCTCATCGCGGTCGCCAAGCACCCCGAGCAACGCAGGCTCGCCTCCGAGCTCGGCGCGACGGCCGTCGTGGAACCCGACGCCCTCCGTCGGGCTGTCCGCCGCTCCACCGGCGGGTGGCTTCTCGACAACGGTCAGCTCACCGCGGGTGCTCCGCTCGTGTTCGACTGCGTCGGAAGCGCCGAGTCTTTGTCCGAATCCCTGGCCGTCGTGGCCGCGGGCGGAACCGTCGTCATGATCGGAATGCCGGGCCACGTCGGAGTCGACCTCACCGGGCTGTGGCAGCGTGAGGTCCGCCTCGTCGGCGCCTACGCCTACGGTCCCGAACCCGCCGCCGGCGGCCGCCACAGCTTCGACGTGTCCATGGAGGTCGTCGAGGCCGCCGGCCTCGAACGCCTGGTCAGCGCCGCATACCCTCTCGACCGCTACGGCGACGCCATCGACCACGCCGCCTCCGCCGGCCGCCGCGGCGCCGTAAAAGTCGTGTTCGACATGCGCAACGAGAAGAGAAGATAGGTTTCGCGAGTTCATGCCACGCCCCGGTTTCGTACTCCAAGTCGACAGGTCCACCCCGCCGATACTCACCTGGCACGGCGAGGGCTTCCGCCTCGAACGCCTCCCCGCGGGCCGCTCGCGCGTCATCTACGCGCCCGAGCCCGTCGACCCGCTCGACGATCCCGACGGCGCCATCCGCGACGTTCTCCTGAACCCCCTCGGGGACTCGCAGCCACTCCCCTCACTGCTGTTCCCGGGGATGAAGCTGACCATCGCGTTCGACGACATCTCCCTGCCGCTGCCCCCGATGCGTCGCCCGGACAACCGCCAGCGCGTCATCGAAGCG
>DAIRCY010000103.1:0-8782 GCA_036796435.1 Acidimicrobiales bacterium | reverse complement strand
CGCAGCGGCCCTCTCGGTGGTCCCCCCGACCGCGACGCCTTCATGGCGATGCGGGCTGTCGCCGATGCCGTCATGGCAGGAGCCGGAACGGTACGGGTGGAGAACTACGGCGCGGTGAAGCTGGGTGAAGAAGTACAGGCTCGCCGCGAGGCCAGGGGCCAGCGTCGCGTACCTCCGCTCGTCGTCGTGAGCAGGCGCGGCCTGCTCGACACCCGCGCCAAGTGCTTTACGGGCGGCCCGCCACCGATACTGCTCACGACCAGGAAGGCCCTGCAGGAACGACCCGAGCTGCGGGCGGCCTCCGACGCAATCGAGTGCGGGGACGAGGAGGTCGACCTCCGGGCGGGGCTGGACAATCTCGCCGGGAGGGGATTGCAGCGGGTGCTGTGCGAGGGCGGCCCCACCCTGCTCAACTCGCTCATCTCGGACGACCTGGTCGACGAGATGTGCGTGACGTTCTCGCCTCTAATGGCGGGTCCCCAGCGGCTTCACCTCTCCGGCGGCCACCCCTTCGACGAACCCGTGCGGTTCCGCCTGGAGGGGGTCCTCGAAGGCGACGGGATGCTCCTGTGCCGGTACGCGCGGCGAGCGGGGCGCGCCGGCGGCGAGGGGGAGGGATGACGCGGCCCCCGTCTCTCAAGGTGGAACGGGAACTGTGGGACGCCGGCGACGAGATCGTGGTCGGCGTCGACGAGGTCGGAAGGGGAGCTTGGGCCGGGCCGATCACGGTCGGAGCGGCGGTGCTGCCGAGAACGCGCAGGGTCTACGGCGTGCGCGATTCGAAGATGCTTCGCGAGTCGGAGCGCGAGCGGCTCTTCGACCGGATCGCCGGCTGGTGCCTCGCGTGGGGAGTCGGCTCGGCCTCGCAGGAGGAGTGCGACTCGATGGGGATGGCGGACGCGCAGCGCCTCGCCGCCGCGAGGGCGCTGGAGGCAGTGGCGCTCCGGCCTGACAGGGTGCTCGTCGACGGCAACTGGGACTTCGTCGGGACGGGGTGCACGAAGAAGCTGATCAAGGGCGATGCGACGTGCCTGTCCATCGCGGCCGCCTCGATCCTCGCCAAGGTGACCCGGGACCGCCTGATGAGATCCGAGGCCGAGAACTACCCCGGGTACGAGTTCGATTCCAATAAGGGGTACCCGTGCCCCCGGCACAAGATGGCGCTCCACGCCTACGGCCCCTCGGCGATACACCGCAGGACGTGGATCTTCATGGAGGGCCTGGTGTGGGGAGTGCAGGGCGCGCGTGCCGCGCGGCGTCCCTGGATCGAAGTTATCGAGCCGTGAGCCCTTAGCATTGCTCACCAATGGCCGGTGAATCGACAGTGGGAGCGCGGGGCGGGTGGATCCGCCGGCTGATCCCCTGGCTGGCGCCCCATCGCCGCAACGTCGCCTTCGCCTTCGGTGCTGCTCTCGCCGGCAGCGCGATCTCGGCTGCGGTCCCGGCCATCGAGCGCCAGGTCGTCGACGGCGTCATCATCCACCACACGTCGCCGCTTGCCCCCTGGATAGCCGTGCTCGTCGTCGCCGGCGTCGTCCGGTTCGGATCGGCTTACGTGCGCCGCTTCGTCGGAGGGCGGGTGAGCCTCGACCTCCAAAACGACCTTCGAAACGCCATCTACGACCAATTGCAGCGCCTCGACTTCGCGCGCCACGACGAGCTGCAGACCGGGCAGCTCGTCTCGCGTGCCAACTCAGACGTCGGTCTCCTGCAGGGGCTGATGGCGTTCCTGCCGATCATGAGCGGGAACGTGATCCTCCTCGTCGCAGCTCTGGCGATCATGTTCTTCTACTCGCCGCTGCTCGCGTCGGTCGCGCTCTGCGTCGTCCCGGCGCTTATATGGACCGCGTACAGGATGCGGGACAAGACCTTCCCCGCCAGCTGGGACTCCCAGCAGCGCGAGGGAGAGGTCGCGGTCGTCGTCGAAGAGGCGGTGACCGGCGTCAGGGTGGTGAAGGGGTTCGGGCAGGAACGCCGCGAGCTCGAGCACCTCATGGAACGGGCGACCGTTCTCTACGGGTCGAGGCTGCGCGCGGTCCGCCTGCAGGCGCGCTACCAACCGGTGCTACAGGCGATCCCGCTGTTCGGGCAGGTCGCGGTGCTCGCGCTGGGTGGCTGGATGGCGGTGCATCACCGCATATCGATCGGGACCTTCCTGGCGTTCGCGACCTACCTGGTGCAGCTGTCCAGCCCGGCCAGGATGCTCGCGGGGGTTCTCATCGTCGGCCAGCAGGCCCGCGCCGGGGCTGAGAGGGTTCTCGACCTGCTGGCGTCGACGCCACTTGTCGAGGACCGGCCGGGAGCGCCCGATCTTCCGCCCCTGGCCGGTGCCCTCCACTTCGACGGGGTGACGTTCGGCTACATGAGGAGCGAGCCGGTCCTCGACCACTTCGATCTCAACGTCGCTGCCGGTGAGACGCTCGCCCTCGTCGGCGCATCGGGCTCCGGGAAGTCGACGGTCGCCCTCTTACTGCCGCGTTTCTACGACGTCCAGGCGGGAAGTGTGCTCGTGGACGGCACCGACGTGAGGGACGTCACCCTTTCGTCTTTGCGCCGGCAGATCGGGGTCGTGTTCGAGGAGAGCTTCCTCTTCTCGGCGTCCGTTCGGGACAACATCGCCTACGGGCGTCCCGACGCAACCGACGAGGAGGTCGAGGCCGCAGCCAGGGCCGCGGAAGCCCACGACTTCATCTCCCGGCTTCCGCACGGGTATCTGACCACGGTGGGCGAGCGCGGCCTGAACCTCTCCGGAGGCCAGCGCCAGCGCATTGCGCTGGCGAGGGCGCTCATCACCGACCCCAGGATCCTCATACTCGACGACGCCACCAGCTCGGTCGACTCGAGAGTGGAGGAGGAGATCCACGCCACGTTGAGGAAGGTGATGCGCGGCCGGACCACCCTGCTGGTCGCTCACAGGCGTTCAACCCTGCGGCTCGCCGACCGGATCGCCGTGGTAGAGGCAGGGAGGGTCGTCGACCAGGGCACCCACGAGGAGCTGATGGTCCGCTGCCCGTCGTACCGGATGTTGCTGGCGGGACCCGGGGATGATGCCGAGGGGGTCGGCGCCACCGCCGTCTCCGACGAGGCGCAGGCCGGGGGGATCACCGAGGCCCTGTGGCAGTACGGCGAAGTCGACGACGAAGGAGAGGACCGAAACGCTGCTGCCCTCGTCTCGGCCGGCACGGCGGGCGGGCCGTCGCCGCTCGGTGCCGGCATCCGCACGGGAGGCGGGGGAGGCGGGGGCCACTGGATGGCCGGCGTCGGCCCCAGCCCGGAGTTGCTCGCGAAGGTCCGGGCGCTGCCCCCCGTGCGCGACGAGCCGAACGTGGACCTGTGGGTGCAAGCGCGCTACGACCCGGCGTTCAACCTCCGCCGCTTCGTGCGGCCGTTCCGCCGCTACCTCCTCGGCGGGCTCGCGCTCGTCATCGTCGACGCCCTGGCGACGCTCGCCGGTCCTCTGCTCATCCGCTGGGGCCTTGACCGGGGCGTCGCCAGGGGCTCCCTGACGGTGGTGTGGCTGGCTTCGGCGGCGTTCCTCGCTGTCGTCTCCCTCGATCTTCTCGACTCCGTCTGGCAGGTGTTCGTAACGGGGCGTACCGCGGAAAGCCTGCTCCTCGCCCTGCGCGTGAGGATATGGGCGCATCTGCAGCGGCTCTCCATCGACTACTACGAGCGCGAGATGGCGGGGCGGATCATGACGAGGATGACCACCGACGTCGACGCGTTCTCCAACCTCCTGCAGAACGGGCTGATAAACGCCGTCGTCGCGATGTTCACCTTCGCCGGCGTGGCAGTGGCTCTCATCGCGTGGAACTGGCGCCTCGGGCTGGTGACGCTCTCGGTGCTCGTTCCCCTGGCCGCAGCGACCCTGGTGTACCGGCGCCTTTCGTCGGTCGCGTACGAGCGCGCCCGTGAGCGGGTCGCCGCCGTGAACGCGAGCATGCAGGAGAGCCTGTCGGGTGTCCGCGAGTCGCAGGCCTTCGTGCGCGAGCACCGGAACCGCCGCGAGTTCAGGACCCTCTCCGCCGGCTACCTCGACGCTCGTCTCTCCGCCCAGCGACTGGTCGCCATCTACTTCCCCTTCGTCGACTTCCTCTCCGACATCGCCGTCGTACTCGTTCTCGGAGTCGGCTCCGTGATGATCGCGACGCACTCGCTGAGCGCCGGGGAGCTGGTCGGGTTCCTGCTCTACCTCGGCCTGCTGTTCAACCCGATCCAGCAGCTCTCGCAGACCTTCGACTCCTACCAGCAGGCCGGGGCGTCGATGGCCCAGATCAGCTCGCTGATGGCCGTTCGCCCGCTGGTCGTCGAGGACGAGCGGCCGGTCGTGCTGCCGGCGATCACGGGGCGGGTTGAACTCCGCGGGGTCAGGTTCGCCTACCCCGCTTCGGTGCCCGGTCGCGAGGCGTTGCGGGGAGTGGACCTCGAGATCAAGCCCGGCGAGACGGTGGCTCTCGTCGGCGAGACCGGCGCCGGCAAGTCCACCGTCGTGAAGCTGCTGACACGGTTCTACGACCCCACGGGCGGAGAGGTCGACATCGACGGCGTCGACCTCAGGCGACTCGACCTCACTTCCTACCGTCACCACATCGGCTACGTGCCGCAGGAGGCGTTCCTGTTCTCGGGGACGATCAGGGACAACATCGCCTACGGGAGGCCGGGCGCATCCGACGAGGAGGTCGAGGCGGCCGCCAGAGCGGTCGGAGCTCACGATCTCGTGGCCGGGCTCGCCGGCGGCTACCTCCACTGGGTGACCGAGCGGGGTCGTTCTTTGTCGACCGGGCAGCGCCAGCTCGTGGCTCTGGCTCGCGCCCAGCTGGTCGACCCAGCGATACTCCTCCTCGACGAGGCGACCTCGAACCTCGATCTCGCGACCGAGGCGCGCGTTTCCAGGGCGATGGGCGTCGTGTCGAACGGGCGTACCACCGTCGTCATCGCCCACCGCCTGCAGACCGCGAGGCGTGCCGACCGGATCGTGGTGATGGACGCCGGGAGGGTGGTGGAGCAGGGCACCCACGAGCAGCTCGTGCGCGCCGGGGGCCGGTACGCGGAGATGTGGAGGTCGTTCGAGCTCGGCGGAGCGGAGCCAGATGCGGCTCCGGTCGGGACAGGGCCGGTCGAAACGGGGCCGGTCGAAACGATTCCCGGCCGGTAGGCCTCAGCCGGGCGTCCCGGTCCAGACCACCAGCCGGCCGCCCATCTCGCCGGCAACGACGGCTTTCGAGCCGGCGAATCCTGCAGCGTCGAGCGCGACTCCTTCCGCGCCTTCCCACACCGCTCCGGTGCCGTCCTGGCGCTGCCATGTCGACCCGCCGTCGCTGGAAGTCCACACGCCGAGCTGCGATGTGGCGGGCGCGGTGGAGGAAAGCCTCAGCGTTTCCGGGAACCCGTCGGGCTCGGGATCCGAGCCGGTGCTCGCCACGGCCAACCAGTCCGGCCCGCTGGTGGCGAGCGCGGTGAGGGGCCCGGGCGCGCCCGGTCCGAATACGGAACCGTCGCCCCTCGACCAGTGGATCCCGTCGGTCGAGCTCCAAAGGGCAGGTGAGTCCGCAGTGGTCCCCGCTGAAGCGCCGAAGGCCTCGAAGCCGGATTTCGTGACGACACAGCCATCCATCTCGTCGCCGGCCCCGTCGGACGGCGACACCGTGCCGGGCTTCCACTGGGAGCCGCTGGTCGTTGACCACGCCGCCGCCGAGCTCCCGCCGTCGGGATCGACCAGCTCGCCTACGGCGACCGCCTGCGCAGGCGACGCGCAGGCCCCGTCGGGGCTCTCCTGCCCGATCCCCGGCCTCGTGTCCAGGGCGACGGGTGCGGCCCAGTGGGTACCGTCGGCGCTCACCCATGCCACGCCGGCACCCGTGGCGGCGGGGACCGACGGCTGGCCGGGCGCGGGCTGCGCCCGGCCGACCGCTATCCATCCTCCCGCGGTGCGGGTGACCGCCGCCGCCCCGGCCGGGAGAGGACCCGGTGGCCAGGTCGACACGGCTGTGGCTGCGACCGGCGCCGACCAGCTGACCCCGTCGCTCGACTCCAGCGTCACCGTCGACTGCGCGCCCGGACCGATCGACTGCGGGTCCTGTGTCACCAAGGCGGTCAACTCGAGGCTCGAGTTGCCCTGCTGCAGCGACACTGCATCCACGGAGGGGCTGACCGGGCCGAAGACCGCCGGGTCGGAGCTCGGCTGCGCCCATCCCTTAGGGGTGGCGGTCAGCACGTGCGCCTGGCCGGCGTCGCCGTCTGCGACCACGGTGGTCGTGCCGTCAGAAGCGACGAGCGTGGCGCGCCACCCATTCGCGGTCGACGCACCCGCCGGCAGAGGTATCTCGTTCCACCGGACCCCGTCGGCCGACTGCCACAGGTGCTGGCTCGACGGGCCGCCGCCTGCGGCGAAGAACTCCGAGGGACCGACGAGCGTGGCGACGGGCGCCACCGACCGGATGCTCATTGAACCCCCGCCTGCCCCTGGGAAGTCGGTGCCCGGCTGGCTCCAGCTCACCCCGTCGGGGGAGATCCACGAGACCGGCGTCCATGTCCCCGACGACTCGAGCCCCCCTACCGCCAGCAGTCCGCCTCCGGACGGGAGCGTTCCGAGCGGCGCCAGGCCGGTGATCACATGGTTGCCGTTGCCGGAGAACGCGCCTTGGCCCGGGACGATCGGACGCCAGTTGATCCCGTCCTGCGTGCTCCAGAGCGCGGCATCGGTGAAAGCGCCGTCGCGTACGGAGCCCGCCGCGAACACGTAGTTGGAGGTGGCGAGCAGCGCGTTCACCCGCGCGTCGGGGAACCCGTCGAAGAAGTGGGTGGCCGGTGCCGAGACGGACCACTGCAGCCCGTTGGTCGAGTACCACACGGCCGGCTGCCCCGCGATGGTCCCTGTCGCGAAGTACCCGAGGTTGCCTACCGAGACGTGATCCATCGCTGAGGGCGACTCGTTGCTCGAGGTAACAGGAACGGCGGCGAACCCGGAGGTCGCGCTCTGGGAGACCCAGACCTGCGCCCTGCGTTCGGGCCCAGTCCCAACGGACCCCACGACGACCGTCGACGATTTCCACGTAGCGGCGCCGGCCGCCTCGCTCGAAATGCCGGCGCCGGTCAGCGACGTCGACGCCCAGGTGACACCATCCGGCGAGGTCCAGACCGTGGCGGCGGTCGTTGCGGATCCGGGCGAGCGCGTGCCGGCGATCACCCACCCGGGGCCGCCGGAGCTCGGCGCCAGCACGGCGGCGATCGTCGAGCCGTGACCACCGCCGATGGCGAGATGCGGGTCCGAATCGAGGGACCACGAAAGCGTGGAGGCCCCCTGCGCCGCGGTCGTCGTGGTCCGTCCGTTGGCTGTCGTGGGCGGGGCTGCCGGGTGCCCGCCCGCCGACGAGCACGCCCCGGCAACCGCCGCCAGGACCGCCGCCGCAAACGCCGATCGGGCCGCTCTCCCGAGTTCCGCGTGACGCACTTGGACGACGATCAGCGGTTGCTCAGGCGGAACCCTTCGCCGCCGTCGCGCCTCTTCCAGACCTGCCACCAGCGCCGGTCGCCTCTCTCGGCCTCGATCTCGGCGAGGACTTCCGGTCCTGCGGCGGTGACGATGGCATCCGCCTCGTCGAGGATGGTGGCGATGTCCTCGGGGGGCTCGTCCGGCTCCTCCTCGACCGCCGGCCTTACGAGGGACCCCGTGACGAAGGTGGAGTCGATGATGTCGGGCTCGTAACGCTGGCAGTCGGCCGGGCAGCGCCAAGGCGCTTCTGGCGCCAGGTTGAGAACGCAGAAGCGCGCGACCTCACCGGTGTCGTAGGTGCGGCTCTGGAAGTGTCGGCAGTCCTCGCGCATCGGCACACGCCCATGGTGCCAGTTGGCGGACCACCGGGTCGGGTCGCGTGCCGAAAGTCCCAGCAGGGTCATTTCGCGGAGCTAAGTAGTTACACTTTGGCGCCATGGCGTCGCAGACGGGCTACCTCGGCAGCCAGCTGCGCCTGGCCGTCCTGCGCCTGTCGCGCCGGCTGCGCCAGCAGGCCGTCGGCGACATCACCCCGTCGCAGCTGTCCGCGTTGACCGCAGTCGAGCGGCACCGGGAGGTGACGCTGGGTGAGCTCGCCGCGATCGAGCGGATCGCCCCCCCGTCGATGACCCGCATCGCGGCCCGGCTGGAGGAGCGCGGCCTCGTCGAGCGTCACGTCGACTCGTCGGACCGGCGCGTCGCCAGGCTCGCTGTCAGCCCGTCCGGCCGCCAGCTGCTCGAAACGATCCGCAGCCGGAGGGACGCTTACCTGGCCGCCAGGCTGCAGGTGCTCACCGCGGAGGAGAGGGAGGTCCTCGAGAAGGCCGTGCCGTTGCTCGAGCGCCTCGCGTCGGAGGACCGGGGCCGGGCCTAGCTCTCGGCCTCGCCGTCTTGGCCGCGGCCCTTGGCCAGCGTGACGATCGGACCGAGGCTCTCAGGGTTGGCGAGCGAGGCGACCGTCAGCGCGTCCTCGGGGTCCGCCCCCGAGAGGATCTTCTTCACCGGGACCTCCAGCTTCTTGCCGGACAGCGTCCTCGGCACTGCGGGTATGCGCACCACCCGGTCGGGAACGTGGCGCGGGGACAGGTCACGGCGGAGCGCGGCCTTGATCTCGTCCTCGAGTTGTCCGGGGGGAGCCTCGCCGGCCGGCACGACCAGGAGCCAGATCTCGCCGGGACCGCCGGCGGAGTCGTCGAGGTGCACCACCAGGCTGTCGGCGACGCCCGGGAGCGACTCCACCACCTCGTAGAGCTCCGCCGTGCCGATCCGCACGCCGCCGCGGTTCAGTGT
>DAIRCY010000102.1:0-8876 GCA_036796435.1 Acidimicrobiales bacterium | reverse complement strand
ACCAGGTGGCGTACGTGGAGAACTTGAAGCCCTTGCGCCAGTCGAACTTCTCGACCGCGTGTATGAGCCCGAGGTTGCCCTCCTGGACGAGGTCGAGCAGGGAGACGTCGGAGCCCTGGTACCGCCGCGCGATCGAGACAACTAGTCGCAGGTTGCCGTTCACGAAGGTCTCGACCGCGGCCTCCCCGGTCTCGACGGCGCGGCGGAGCTCACGTACGCGCGCAGGGCTGCGCGCTCCGTCCGCGGCGAGCTCCGCGCGGGCCTCGCGACCGTGCTCCGCCTGTTGGGCCAACCGGGACTCGTCGTCTTTGGTGAGCAGCTGGTGGCGTCCGATGTCACTCAGGTACAGGCGAACCAGGTCCTGGTCGGGCATCTGCGCCGGCTTCTTCGGCATTCGCCCTCGTCTCGTGGAGCCCGGGCGGATCGAGCGACAGAGCGTTCCGCCTTCAGGCGGCCCTTCCTGTCTTCGCCGGCGGTCCCGGGCGGGACGCCGACGCTGCGCGCTCTTGCCAGGCTAGCCGAGCGGCGCCCGACGGCCCGGTCCCCCGCGATCGCTGCGACCCGACGGTGCAGCTCCCGCGTCCCGGAGCCCCCACGAGCGCTGCGATCAGACGACGTCCGCTAAGGTGTCCGTCGATACCGCCGGGCGAAAGCCCGCGGCGGTTGGCAAGACTGATGCCAGCCAGGCCCACGAGACGCATCATCGAGTCGGCCATCTTCCCCTCCCGACCGACTGGAGTCTCATGACCACGACCGCCCCGGCCTTGGCGCCCTCCCGCTTCTCGGACCTCGGGGTGCCGGCCACGCTGTCAAAAGCACTGCAGGAACGGGGGATCCACTCTCCCTTCCCCATCCAAGCTGCGTCCCTGCCCGACTCTCTCGCCGGGCGCGATGTGTGCGGCAAGGCGCCGACGGGCGCGGGCAAGACGCTCGCGTTCGGGTTGGCGATCCTCTCGCGGCTGGCGGCGGCTCCTCGTGCCGGGGCTCGTTCCGGGCAGGGACGCCCGCAGCCCTCTGCGCTCGTTCTGGTCCCCACGCGTGAGCTCGCCACCCAGATCGAAGAGGTGATGGCCCCTCTCGCAAAGGTCGTCGGAGCCCGCGTGACCTCCATCTACGGCGGAGTCGGCTACGAGAAGCAGGTGGCCGCGCTCAGGCGCGGAGTCGACGTGATCGTCGCATGTCCCGGCCGGCTGACCGACCTGGTCGAGCGGGGCTCCGTCCGCCTTTCGTCCGTCGATCTCGTCGTGATCGACGAGGCAGACCGGATGTCGGACATGGGTTTCCTCCCCGTCGTGCGGCGCCTGATCGACAGGACGAGTCCCTCTCGCCAGACGCTCCTGTTCTCGGCGACGCTCGAAGGCCCGGTCGACAAGCTCGTCCGCGATTACCAGCACGACCCCGTCCGCCACGACGTCGAGCTCGGCGAGGCCGACCGTGGAGAGGTCTCCCACCACTTCTGGCGCGTGGAGACGCACGATCGGATCGCCGTGACGGCGGACGTGGTCACCGCGCGCGGTCCCGCCGTCGTGTTCTGCCGCACCAAGCACGGTGCGGATCGCCTCTCGGACCGGCTCGCGCGCTCGGGGCTTGCGTCGGCGGCGATCCATGGGAACCGCAGTCAGGGCCAGCGCGAGCGGGCCCTGGCCGCGTTCCGTGCAGGCAAGCTCGATGTGCTCGTCGCGACCGACGTCGCCGCGCGGGGCATCCACGTCGACGCGGTGCCTCTCGTGGTCCACTTCGATCCCGCCGCCGACTCCACCGACTACATCCATCGATCGGGTCGTACCGGCCGAGCCGGCGCTGACGGGACGGTGGTGTCCCTGGTCGGGGCCGAGCACGTCGCGGCGACGAGGGTCATCCAGCGGCGGCTCGGACTCTCGAGCGGGTTGTCCTCTCCCGAGCTGACCGCCACGTCGCTTGCCGTCACCGGCCACGGCCCTCGGCCCGGCACCCTTCGAGCGAAGGGCACCACGGGTGCCGGCGGGGATAGGGAACGCTCGCGCGCGCCGTCGAGCGAACCGGCCAAGAGGCCCGCCCGTCCCCCCGGCCGTCGACCCCGCCGCCCAAGCTGGCGCTGATCGGCTAGAAGGACGGTTGCGCTGCCGCGCCGTGCCCACGAGTGGCGGCGGAGAGAGGCACCATGAGCAGTGAAAGACCCGAGGTCCTGTTCCTCTGCACGCACAATGCTGGGCGGTCTCAGATGGCGGCGGCGTTCCTACGGCGGATCGGAGCCGGAAGGATCGAAGTCTCTTCGGCCGGCTCCGACCCCGCCGAGCAGCTCAATCCTGCCGTCGTCGCCGCGCTGGCCGAGGTAGGCACCGACATCTCGGCTGAGCGGCCCAAGCGGCTGTTGGACGACATGGCGGCTACCGCCGACGTGATCGTCACCATGGGATGTGGCGACTCGTGTCCGGTCTACCCGGGGAAGCGATATCTCGACTGGGACCTCTCCGACCCGGCAGGCAAGCCCGTCGAAGAGGTGCGCCTCATCCGCGACGAGATCGAGCGGCTGGTCCATGAGCTCGTCGTGACACTCGCGCCGCCCGGCCCGGCATAGGTCCGGCCGCACGTGAGCGCGACCAGCGGTCCCTCCGTCGCACCTATACGGCTCCTGCTCGCGGATGTCGACGGGACGCTCGTCACGCAGGACAAGGTCCTGACCGCACGCGCCGTGGACGCGGTGCAGCGGCTCGGCGACGCGGGGATCCTCTTCGCCGTGACGAGCGGCCGGCCGCCGCGGGGGATGGAGATGCTCGTCGAGCCGCTCGGGCTGTCCACCCCGATGGCGGCGTTCAACGGGGGGCTGATCGTGAACCCGGACATGTCGGTGATCGAGCGCCGGGTCCTGCCCGAACACCTCGTACTGCCCCTCGCCGATCTGCTGCGCGCGCACGAGCTCGACGTCTGGATCTACAGAGGTACCGAGTGGTACGTCTCGGATGTAGACGCCCCGCACGTGGCGCGCGAGTCATGGACGGTGAAGTTCGAGCCCACGATCATGACGAGCCTGGAGGGGCTGGCTGACGACGTCGCCAAGATGGTCGGAGTCAGCGACGACCACGACGCCGTGCTCCGCGCGTCGGTCGCCACGCGCGAGCGATTCGGGGACCACGTCACGGCGGAGCCCTCGCAGCCCTACTACCTCGACATCACTCATCCCCTCGCCAACAAAGGACAAGTGGCGAGCTTCATGGCGAAGAGGTACGGCCTCGCTCCGGAGCAGATCGCCACCATCGGGGACCAGCCGAACGACGTGTTGATGTTCGCGCAGTCGGGCCTGAGCATCGCGATGGGAAACGCGGATCCGGAGGTGCAGCGGTCTGCCCGCCGAGTGACCGAGACGAACGAGAACGAGGGGTTCGCAGCAGCGGTCTCCCGCTTCGTGCTGCCGCAGCAAACCGAAGGGGGGATGCGACCTCATCGGCGCAGAAGGTGAGGTGGCCGCGGCCGGGTCGACGGGCATCGTCGTCTCCCCACGGACTTCTTCCGCCACTGCCGTCAGAGTCGCGACCGGCTTGAGGCGCCGGCGACGGCCGGACGACTCATCGGCGAGGCCGGGCCGGGCGAGCCGTTGTCTATGATCGCAGGACCGTCCGAATGCCCTGGGGGATCGCGTCACCGTGGAAGACGCCATGGCCGGCGAGCCGAGAGAAACGCCGAGCGTGACCCCGAACCGCCGGTACACCGCCAGGAGGCGGCATGTCCGGCTCTCCCTCCTCGTTGCCGGGCTCCGATGGCGGTGGCGCAGCTCGCTCGCGATGTTCATCGTGGCGCTCCTCGGCACCGCGATCGCGGCCTTCGGTCCGATCTATCTCGCCGCAGAGAACCAGACGACGCTCACCGAGGCCCTCCGAAGCGCCGTGCCGGCGAACGTCGGCGTCACGCTGCAGCCGGTGACAGCGGCGAACGCGGCCGGCTTGGCGGCTTCGGCACGAGCGTTCAGGCGGTCGGAGCTGGGTACTTCCTACGGGCCGGCGATCAAGACCCAGCTCACCTCTCTGGCCGTCGCCTCACACCGCCAGGCCTACGTCAGCACCCTGGCGTCGAGGAGCGGTGTGTGCCGTCATGTGCACTTCGTGGCGGGAGGGTGTCCCGCGAGAGCAGGAACCATCGCGGTGAGCGACCGCAGCGCGCGCCTGCTCGGCTGGAAGGTCGGGACGTCGGCCCTGGTCACAGTGGGCCACGGGAAGGCGACGACGTTCGTCGTCGCAGGCCTCTACGCCGCAGGAAGTGCCGCGACACCCTACTGGTGGGGGCAGAACTACTTCGGATACGGCACCGGCACCCCATCGCAGCCGCGCCTCGACGACGTCTTCGCGAGCGCCAAGACCGTTGACGCCGTGGACAGCGCCCACCTCGACAGGCTCGAACAGTTCCCGTTACGTCCCGGTGCGCTGACTCCCGGCTCGGTGAAGGGGACGGAGGCGGAGCTCGCGCGGAACGAAGCCGGCGATCTCCATCACAAGGTGCGGCTGAGCACGGAGCTGCCGCGCGTGCTCGCCGGCGCGGCCTCGACCGAACACACTGCCGGGACGATCGTCACGTTGGTCGATCTCGAGCTCGCGCTCTTTGCGATCTTCGTCCTCTACTTCGTGGCGAGCCGCACGGCTGCGGACCGTGAACCCGACGTCCGTCTCGCGGCGCTGCGCGGCTATCGCCCCACGAGCACGCTGGCGGTCGCGATGTCCGAACCGGTCGCGGTGGTCGTCGCAGCTGTCCCCGTCGGTGTCCTGGCGGCATGGGGTGGCGCGAGCGCGATGGCGCCTGCGGTCTTCGGCTCGTCGGCTGTCGCTGCGGTGCCGGTCGCCGCGGTCGCCGCTGCTGTCGTGGCCGGCCTCGCCGGCCTCGCCGCGACGGCTCTCGGTACGCGCCAGGTCCTCACGTCGAGCGCGGACACGCCCGTCGGGGCCACCTTCACCCTCGCTCGGCACTCAGTCGCACGGGTCGTTGCCGAAGTCCTCGTCATCGGGTTGGCGGGCGCAGCGTTCTTCGAGCTCACCGTCATGGGCGTCGCAACCGGACGGGGAGCGTCTTCCGATTCGCTCGCAGCCCTCGCTCCCGGTCTGCTCGCCCTCGGCGTGGGCGTCCTCGGCGCGCGCCTGCTGCCTATCGTGCTCCGCTCGGCGCAGCGGCGGACCGCCTACACCCCGAGCCTGGCCACTTCCTACGCATCGCGCCGCGTCGCGCGGCGGTCCGAGTTCACGGCGGTCGTCATGCTGGGCGCGCTGGCGGTCGGGTTGACCTCCTTCGCAGTCAGCGGGTGGGCCATCGCCACGCGGAATCGCACCGCCCGGAGCGGGTTCGACGTCGGTGCGCCGACGGTGCTCACGGTCTCGGTGCCGCCGGGCCTCACATTTCTCCGGGCGGTGCGTGCGGCGGCGCATGGGCGGCACGACGCGATGGCAGCGCTCGTCGTGCACGCCGCGAGCGGCACGACGCTTGCCGTCGATGCGGCGAACATGGCCTCAGTGGTCTCGTGGCCGTCCACGATGGGCATCACGGCGCGGGCGGCGGCTCACCGCCTGGTGCCCCCCGACCTCACTCCTCCCGTCTCGGTCGCAGGGAGCGAACTGGTCGTGCGGGCGAAGGCGACCGAGTCCTTCACCGGCCAGCCGCCCCAGCTGACGGTCGACCTGTACGACCCGGACTACCAGGACTCGACCAGCCTCACACTCGGTTCGGTCCGCCCGGGCACACACACGTACACGGCTCCTCTTGCCGGCGCGTGCCCTGGTGCTTGTCGGCTCACCGATCTCGCAATGGCGTGGACAGCGCCGCGCCCGTCGTCGTCGGCGAGGGTCGCGCTCATGGTCGAGTCGATGTCGACGCGCCGCCACGGCCGGGTGGTGGCTCTCGATGCCCGGCTGAGACGGACCGGCGCCTGGGCGGCGACCCAAGGGGCGACCGCGGTGCCCAGCAAGGGAGGGCTGAAGGTGGATGCGCGTCTCGACTATCTGACGGCGACGGTGATGGTGTCCCCGCACGACGCTCCCGGCGCACTCCCGACCTTGGTCACCCCCGCCACCGTGTCGTCGGCGTCGGGACATGGCGGACCGCTCCTCGTCGGACTCGACGGGGCGACTGTCGCGGGGCACACCGTCGGAGAGGTCGCGTCGCTCCCCTCCCTCGGCCCGGACGCCACCATGGTGGACCTGCCGACCGCCGAGCGGCTGGTGTCCACCTCCTTCAGCTCCGACACGACCGAGGTCTGGTTGGCGGCGTCCGCACCACCGTCGGTGCTCGCCGCGCTGCACGCCGACGGCCTCACCGTACTGTCGCGCGAAACGGCATCGGGCCGAACAGCGCAGCTCGCCAAAGGGGGCGTGGGCCTCGCGTACTTCTTCTTCCTGCTCGCCGCGGGAGCGTCCGCGGTGCTCCTCCTCGGAGCCGCGAGCTTTGCGGTTGTCTCCGCTGGCCGCCGCAAACAAGGAGAGCTCGCCGTGATGCACACCCTCGGCCTCGGGAAGGCTGCGGTCCGCCGTCTCTTTTGGGCGGAGCAGTCGCTTGCAGTGGCAACCGGGGCGGCGCTCGGTGCGGCGGCTGGGACCGTGGCCGCGGCGGTCGGGATGCGGACGGTGCCCGAGTTCGCGCACGCGGGTCCAGGTCCGGCACTTGACCTCGCCCTGCCCGGGTGGCTGCTAGGCGGCTCGCTGGCGGCGATCGCCGTAGCGCTCGCAGTGGTCACCTGGTTCGGCGCCGCCGCCATCGCGCGAAGGGCGACGATCGAGAAGCTCTGGGCGAGGCAGGGGTGAACGTGCGCGCTGACGAGGCAGCAAGGCCCGGCGTCTCGGGGCGCGGGGGCGTCGGCGTCGAGCTCGCCGGCGTCGTCCACCTCTACCGCCAGGCGGGGGCCGACATCGTGGGTCTCCGCAGCGTCGATCTGGAAGTGGGTCCAGGCGACATGGTGGCCCTGCTCGGCCCCTCGGGGATGGGGAAGACGACGGTGCTACGCCTCATGGCGGGTCTCATGGCAGCTTCGGCCGGCGTCGTGCGCGTCGACGGGACGGACCTCGGGCGGCTGAGGGCTGCTGAGCGTCGTCGCCTTCGGGCATTCGACGTGAGTTACGTCGTCCAGGGCACGCTCCCGAACGTCCTTCCCTTCGCAACCGCACTCGAGAACGTCTGGTTCGCTCAGCACGGCGCCATTCGCGAAGGTCACGCGCCACCGTGGGCAGCCGAGGAGCTGCTGCACATTCTCGGCTTGGATGACGTCGCCGACCTTCCGCTCCACACCCTCCCCCGGGCGATGCAGCAGCAGGTGGCCGTCGCCGCGGGGGTCGCGCCCGGCGCGCGGCTGCTGCTCGCCGACGAGCCGACGGCGCAGTTGACATCCACGGGCGCCGAGCGAGTGATCGCGCTCTTGAAGAAGGTGAACGCGGACTTCGGGACGACCGTCGTCATCGTGACGCACTCCCCGGCGGTGGCGGCTCACTTCTCCCGTACGGTCACCATCCGCGACGGCCGCGTCGGATCCGAGGCGCACCGTGGCGAGGAGTACGCCGTCGTCGACGGATCCGGATCGGTGCAACTTCCTCCCGACGCCCTCGCCGTACTTCCCCCGAACAGCCGGGTGAAGGTCGTCGTCACCCCTGACCTCGTCGAACTGCATCCTCCCGAGGACGGGCGATGACTCTTCCTGCTGCGAAGGCGGACCTCCGCCTCGAAGGCGTCGGCGTGCAGCTCGGAGAACGCTGGGTGATCGGTCACGTCGACCTGCGCGTGGAGCCCGGCAAGCCGCTCGGCATCGCCGGACCCTCGGGCGCGGGAAAGACCGTCCTGTGCGGCGTCTTGGCAGGTGTCGTCGAGCCATCCCGCGGCGCGCTGCACTACGACGGTGGCTCGACAAAGGAGAGGGGTCCCAATGTCGGCCTGATCCTTCAGAACCACGGACTCCTGAGCGGGCTCACGGCCGCCGAGAACGTGGCGTTTCCCCTTCAGGCGCGCAGGGTGGATCGCGCGATCGCGATCGGGAGCGTGGACGCAGCACTGTCGGCGGTCGGGCTCACCGAGCAGAAGGATCGTCCCGTAGACGAGCTGTCCGGCGGACAGCGCCAGCGGGTGGGTGTCGCGCGTGCCCTTGCGGTCGATCCGGAGATCCTCGTGGCAGACGAGCCCACGGCCGAGCTCGACCCCGACAATCGCCAGCGTGTGCTCGACCTGTTGCTCACCCACGCGGCGCGGGGCAACGTCGTGATCATCGCATCCGACGACCCCGAAGTCATCGACGCATGCACCCGTGTCGTCCACCTCCTCGACGGAGACATCGTGAGGACGACCACACGCGGATTGCTCGGTGGATGACGCCTGTCGGCGGCCGGTACCGGGCCGCCTGATGGCCGGGCTGCCGTTCCCGGTGCAAGCTGGTCGGGCGGGGCAACCGAGGCGCCGTGGGAAGCGAGACGCGAAATGACGGACGTGAACAGCTGGAACGAGAGCGTCATCGCCGAGTTCCGGGCGAACGAAGGGCGGGTCGGCGGCGGCTTCGAGGGTGCACCGGTGGTCCTCGTGCACCACCGCGGCCGGCGAACCGGGCGCGAGCACGTGACCCCGATGATGTACCTGGCGGACGACCAGGACGACAGCGTGATCTACGTGTTCGCGTCGAAGGCCGGCGCGCCGACGCACCCGGACTGGTACCACAACCTCGTGGCGGCGGGAGAGGCGACCGTCGAGAGGGGCACCGAGACGTACCGCGTCACGGTCCGAGACGTTCCCGGCGAGGAGCGCGACCGCATCTACGCCGAACAGGCCAGGCGCTACCCGGGCTTCGGGGAGTACGCGGAGAAGACGGCGGGGATCCGCACGATCCCGGTTCTCGAGCTTCGCCGCGCCTGAGCGCCGGCCGGCCCCCCTCCGGCGGCAGGCCTTGATGCGAA
>DAIRCY010000101.1:0-8968 GCA_036796435.1 Acidimicrobiales bacterium | reverse complement strand
TCACTGCTCAGATGGGGGATGCAGGGGTGTCTCACGTTTCACGGACACAGAGGGCGGGCTACCGTCGAGCGCGATGGGATTCCTGTCCGTGTTGAACGACGCCACGAGGGCGCGGCTCGAGCGGCGAACGGGCGGGGCCGGGTCGAACGGCCTCGAGTCCGGGAGAACGCCGGGCGACGCGGACGGAGCTGCGGACGAAGATGCCGGCGTGGGCACGGACGGCGGGGCGCGTTCGGCCGCGGAGGATCTCGCCGCCATCGACGCCATGGTGGTCCAGGTGGTCGCCCTCGTCGGCGAAGCCATCGCCGGCGCGACCCATGCCCTCCTGGCCGGAGACCGGGAGGCCGCAAAGCAGTTGATGGCCCGCGACGACCTCGTGGACGAACGGATCGCGAGGGTCGCCGCGCTCGCCCAACGCCAGCTGGTCTTCGGCCGGACGACCGAGCTCGAACGGGCCGAGCTCGTCACCGTCCTGCGGATGCTCCCCGACCTCGACCGCAACGGCGATCTCGCAGAGCACGTCGCCCGGAGAGCCGCCCGGGGTCTCGGCGCCGAGATGTCCCCGCGCAGCCGGGGGCTCGTCGAGCGGATGGGCGAGGTGGCCGCCGCGATCTGGGCCAGCACGGCCGACGCCTTCTCCGACCGCTCGGTCCACACCGCCAGCATGATCGAGGCCATGGACGACGAGCTCGACGAGCTCCACGTCGGGCTGACCGCCGAGCTCGCGACCGGAGCGATGGCGGTGCCGGTCGCGATCGAGCTCGCCATGGTGGCGCGCTTCTACGAACGGTTCGGGGACCACGCCGTCAACCTCGCCCGGCGCATCTCCGCGTTGGCCGGGGGCAACGGCCCCGAGCCGGGGGGTCCCGGGGCCGACTGACCGGCCGGGCCGTCCGGGCCGACCGGGCCGACCGACGCGGGTTGGCCGACGTGGGCTGGCCGACGCGGGCTGGCCGACGACCCGAAGGGGCCAGCCTGCGAAGGACCGAGAGGTCAGCGCCCCTCGACGAGCAGCTCCGCGATCTGGACTGCGTTCAGCGCGGCCCCCTTGCGCAGGTTGTCCGCCACGACGAAGAGCGCGAGCCCGCCGCCGTCGGCGCGCCGGATCCGCCCGACATAGGAAGGATCTCGGCCCGCCGCGAGCAGCGGAGTGGGCACCTCGGAGAGGACCACCCCGGGCGCCGCAGCGAGCAAGGACGACGCCTCGCCGGGAAGGATGGCGCGTTCGAACTCGGCCACGATCGCCGCGGAGTGGCCCGTGAAGACGGGGACCCGGACGCAGGTGCACGTGACCGCGAGGTCCGGGATGTCGAGGATCTTGCGGCTCTCGTTGCGGTACTTCTGCTCCTCGTCGGTCTCCAGCGATCCGTCGTCGACGAGCTTCCCGGCGAGCGGGAGCACGTTGTGCGCGATGGGGGCAGCGAACTTGACCGGCTCGGGAAAGTCGACCGCCCCACCGTCGAAGGTGAGGTCCGCGGCGCGGTCCACGGTCTTCGCGAGCTGGTCGGCGAGCTCGGAGACACCTTCGCGCCCGGCTCCCGAGACCGCCTGGTAACTCGCCACGACGAGCCTTCGAAGACCCGCCGCGTCGTGCAGCGGCTTCAGCACCGGCATCGCGGCCATCGTCGTGCAGTTCGGGTTGGCGACGATGCCCTTGGGCAGAGAGCGGAGGGCGCCGGGGTTCACCTCTGCGACGACGAGCGGCACGTCGGGGTCCATGCGCCAGGCCGACGTGTTGTCGATGACGACCGCGCCGGCCGCCGCGATGCGGGGCGCCAGATCGCGCGACGCGGTCGCGCCGGTGGAGCAGAGCGCCACGTCGAGCCCCGTCAGGTCCGCGGACGCCGCGTCCTCCACGACGACCGGGCTTCCCAGCCAGTCGAGCGTCGAACCAGCCGAACGCGAGGACCCGAAGAACCGGATCTCGTCGACCGGGAAGTCCCTCTCGAAGAGTAGAGACCGGACGACCTGCCCGACCTGCCCGGTCGCGCCGAAGACCCCGACCCTAGCCACGTCCCCAGCCTACCGCCGGGCCCGGGTGCTCACGCGAGCTCGAAGGCCCGATGCAGCGCGCGCACGGCGCGCTCCACGTCTTCTTCGCGCACGGTGCAGGAGATCCGGATCGTCGACGTGGAAATGAGGTCGATGTTGATGCCCTCGCTTGCCAGCGTCTCGAACATCGTCGCCGTCACTCCGGGATGCGACTTCATTCCGGCACCGATCACCGAGACGCGCGCGATCCCCTCGTCCGAGGAGACGCCGGTCGCGCCGAGATCGTCGAGCAGCGCGCTCGCACCTTCCACCGCCGTCTCGAGATCGGTGCGAGGGACCGTGAAAGAGATGTCGGTGGTGCCGTGGACCGACGCGTTCTGCACGATGTCGTCGACGTTGACCGACCGGTCCGCGAGCGCTCGGAAGAGGCGGGCGGCGACCCCGGGCTTGTCGGGGACGCCCGCCACCGTCACCTTCGCCTGCGACGTGTCGTGCACCACCGCAGTGACGACGGCCTGTTCCATCGACTCATCCTCCTCCACGATCCACGTGCCGGGCTCCCAGGTGAAGCTGCTACGCACCTGGAGCGGCACCCGGTGGTTGCGCGCGAACTCGGCCGAGCGCAGTTGCAACACCTTGCCCCCTGCGGCCGCGATCTCGAGCATCTCCTCGAAGCTCACCCGCTGAAGCTTGTGCGCGTCCGGGACGATCCGCGGGTCCGCGCTGAAGACGCCGGTCACGTCGGTGTAGATCTCGCACGCCTCCGCGCCGAGCACCGCTGCGAGCGCGACCGCCGTGAGGTCCGACGCGCCGCGCCCGAGGGTCGTCACGTCCCGCGCCGTCGACACCCCCTGGAAGCCGGCGACGACGGGCACCTTCCCTGCTTCGAGGGCCTCGGTGATCCGCCCTGCGCGGATGTCCACGATCTTGGCCTTCATGTGGTCGGTGTCGGTGACGATCCCGGCCTGGCTCCCGGTGAACGAGGCCGCAGCGACGCCAAGCTCCGCGAGCGCCATGCACAACAGGGCGGTCGAGATCCGCTCGCCGGAGCTGACCAGCATGTCGTACTCGCGTGGCGGCTGGACCGAGCTCACCTCCCCCGCGAGGCGGATGAGGTCGTCGGTGGTCTTCCCCATCGCGCTCACGACCACGACGACGTCGCGGCCGCCCCGACGCGTCCTCGCGACGTGGTCGGCGACGGCGCGGATCCGATCGGCGTCGCCGACCGAGGTCCCACCGAACTTCTGAACGACCAACGGCACACCGAGACGCTATCCGGGCTCGCCACCGCCCCGATAACGTGTGCGCCCGTGCCCACGGAGAAGCGAGCCAGACAGAAGGCCGCGCGCCGCAAGAAGCGGGCTGCCGAGGTCCGGCGGGTCCGGCTCCGCCGGCGGATGCGCTCGGGCGCGTTCGTCGGGCTCGGCGCGGCCGTGGTGCTCGTGATCGCATTGGCGGGAGCCGGGGTCTTCTCGGGCGGATCGGCGCCGGCGAGCTCCTCGACCACCACGACCTCGAAGCCCTCGGGGAGCACCACGACGTCGACCACCTCCCGGTCGTCGCAGTCGCGCCAGCTCCAGGCGAAGGCGAACAGGCTGGCGGTGGCCGCGGGGTGCCACTCGACACCGAAGACCCCCGCGAACAGCCTCAAGTGGTCGTCCCCACCCGCCATGACCATCAACCCCACAAAGTCCTACAGCGCGACGGTGAAGACGACTGCGGGATCCTTCGTGATCTCGCTCGACGCGAAGGCGGCCCCGAAGACGGTGAACAACTTCGTCTTCTTGGCGGACAAGGGCTTCTACAATTGCAACATCTTCCACAGGGTCGTCCCCGGGTTCATGGACCAGACCGGGGACCCGACGGGCACGGGGTCCGGTGGCCCGGGCTACCAGTTCTCCAACGAGAACGTCCCCGCCTCCTACGCCGCCGGCGACGTGGCGATGGCCAACTCCGGCGGCACAAGCACCGACGGCAGCCAGTTCTTCGTCCTCGTCCCCGGCGGGACAAAGACCTTGAACGCCGACCTCGCCCATGGCAGCAAGTACTCGCTCTTCGGAACGGTCACCTCGGGAATGACAGTCGTCGAGAAGATCAACTCGGAGGGCAACTCGACACCGAACGCCAACGGCGTGCCGCCGAAGGTCATCGAACGCATCCTCACCGTCACGATCAACGAAAGCTGACCAAATGACCGACATCCCCGCCCCCGACGGCTCGAGTCCCAAGCGGCAGCGCTTCGACGCCGCCCCTCCGATGGTGATCGACCCGAACCGCCGCTACGGCGCCACCATCGAGACGTCCAAGGGGACGATCGTCGCCGAGCTCGACGCCGTGGGGGCTCCTGCCACGGTGAACAACTTCGTCTTCCTCGCGCGATGGCACTACTTCGACGGGATCGTCTTCCACCGGATCATCCCCGGTTTCGTCATCCAGGGCGGCGACCCCGAGGGCACCGGACGGGGCGGCCCGGGTTACCGCTTCGCCGACGAGCTGCCCAAGCCCGGCCGGTACCAGGTGGGATCGCTCGCGATGGCCAACGCCGGGCCGAACACGAACGGCAGTCAATTCTTCATCGTGAGCGGCCCCGACGGCGCACGGCTGCCCCCCCAGTACTCGCTGTTCGGCTCCGTCGTCCGCGGCTCGGACGTGGTGCAGGAGATCGACGCGCTCGGGAGCCCGTCGGGAACGCCCAAGGAGCGGGTGGTCATCGAGTCGGTCACCGTCACCGAGCTGGACTGAAGGACCGCTCCCGTCTGGCCTGGCGGGACCCCGGCCGCGGCCCGCAGCGGCCTGCGATCGGGCACAGTGAAGGCGTGTCGCTGCGGGCCCGGAGGAAGCAGGCATGCGGCTCGCTCGTGCTCGCGCCGCTCGTGCTCGGCTCGCTCGTGCTCGGCGCTGCGGCATGCGGCGGGGCCGGCGGCGCGCTCGGTGCCACGCACGACCACCGGCAGCGCCACCACCTCGTGCGGGCGCACCGCGCCGACCCTCCTCCGACCACCTCCTCCACCTCCTCGACGACGACCAGCGCGCCGCCCCCGACGACCAGCGCGCCGCCCCCGGCGACCTCGACGACGACGGCTCCCTTGACGTCCCCGCCGCCCTCGGCGGCACCCCCGCCGGCCGCGACCGGACAGCACGGCCCGGTCACCGAGCCCCCCCTTCCCGCCCCGGGACCCGGATTCGTCCCCGACCACGTGACGGCCATCGGCGATTCGGTGATGATCGACTACGAGGGCGCCCTGGCCCAGGACATCCCGGGCGTGCAGGTGACAGCGTCGGTGGGGCGGTGGTGGACAACAGGGGTCGCGCTCGCTCGCCAGCTCGAATCGCAGGATGCGCTCGGCGCCGTGGTCATCGTCGGCCTCGGCACGAACGGCCCCATCTCCTCGGCACAGTTCGATTCGATGATGTCGGTGCTTTCGGGGGCGTCGCGGGTCGTCTTCGTGAACGAGCGCGTCGACCGCACATGGCAGGACTCGAACAACGCCGTGCTCGCCCAGGGGGTCTCCCGCTACCCGAGGGCGGTCCTCGCCAACTGGTACTCGCTCGCGGTGCAGAACCCCGGCTGGCTCTACTCGACACAGACGCACCTGCCGATCGACGGCGCCGGCGCCCAGGCGCTGGCGGCGCTGGTCGCCGCCGCCGCCTGAGGTGCGTCAGCGACCGGCGAGCGCGCCGAGCCCGTCTTCCGCCAGCCCCCCGTCCACGTAGACGTCCGGGGCGCCCTGCCCGGCGCTGCGCCAGCGGCCGTCGGGCTCTCGCAGGACGGCGCCTCGCTCGGGGATCGCCACCACCGGGACCCCGGCGGGGGCGAGCAGGACCGAGCGGTGCAGCTTCTCCCCGTGGAGATCACCCTCGTGGTCGCCCACCGCAGGGACCACCGCGAGCCCTTCGACGAGCCCGAGCCCGACGGTGAGCGCCCCGCCACGGGGATCGACCATTGGGTCGGTAAGGGCGATCCCCCCTGCGCCCGCTCCTGCCACCACGGCGCCGGCGTGCCACGCGGCGCGGAGCGCCTCGAAGACCTTCGACCCCTTGAGCGCCGACCTCAGGTGCAAGGGCGAGCCCCCGCTCAGGTAGACGAAGGGGGCGGCACGGACGACCGCCGCCGCGCCGTCGTCCTGCGCGTCTGCCCTGGTCGTCACCATCAGGGCCTCCACGTCGGCGCCCCACTGGGCGAACCACTCGGCGGCTGCGAGGGCACGCCGCTCGGGGTGCTCGAACGCAGCTGCAGTGGGGAGCACCACCACCTTGGAGGAGCCCGAGACGGCCAGGAGCTCGCCGTCGAACTCGCAACCCGGCGTCCACTCGCCGCCCCCGACGAGGGCAAGCAGCCCCGGGCTCATCTGGCCGGTCCCACCGTCACACCATCGCATAGCGGGGGGACCCGCAGCGTCAGGTTACCTACGGGTAATGCGGGGGTAGCGTGGAGCATGGTGGCGAAGCGGGTCGGGATCGTCGGCTCGGGGATCATGGGAGCAGGCATCGCAGAAGTGGCGGCCGCGCACGGTCACGAGGTCGTGCTGCGGAGCCGGAGCCAGTCCTCCGCCGAGGCCATCCTCTGCACCCTCGAGAGGTCCCTCGACCGCCAGGTGGAAAAGGAGCGCTGCACGAAAGAGGAGCGCGAGGAGGTGCTCGCCCGGGTGAGGGTCACCACCGACCTCGGCGCGCTGGCCGACGCCGACCTCGTCATCGAGTCGATCGTCGAGGACCTGCCGGCGAAGCGGCACCTTTTCACCGAGCTCGACGAGGTGTGCGACGAGCGCACGATCCTCGCCACGAACACCTCCACGCTGCCCGTCGTGGAGCTCGCGATGGAGACCGGCCGCCCGGAACGTGTCTGCGGCATCCACTTCTTCAATCCCGCCACTGCCATGCCGCTCGTCGAGGTGGTCCGTCCGATCACCGCCTCCGACGAGACCATCGACGCGGCGCTCGCATTCGCAGAGGCCTGCGGCAAGGAGACGGTCGAGGTGAAGGACAGGGCCGGTTTCGTGGTCAACGCGCTGCTGTTCCCCTACCTGAACGACGCCGTCCGACTCCTCGAGCGGGGGGTCGCCTCGAAAGAGGGGATCGACACCGCGATGAAGGGGGGCTGCGGATTCCCGATGGGCCCGTTCGCCCTGCTCGACCTCGTCGGGCTCGACACTTCCGTCGCCATCCTCGACGCCCTCTACGACGAGTACAGAGAACCCCGCTACGCTCCTGCCCCCCTGCTGCGGCGGATGGTCGCGGCGGAGCAGCTCGGCCGCAAGTCCGGACAGGGCTTCTACACCTACCGCTGACGCAGGCGACGATGCCCGAGGATCGCCCCGCCCGCTCGTCGCCGTGGATGATGCGGACGTACTCCGGCCACTCGACCCCGCGGGCGTCCAACGAGCTCTACCGCAGGAACCTTGCGAAGGGCCAGACCGGGCTGTCCATCGCGTTCGACCTGCCGACCCAGACGGGCTACGACCCCGATGCCCCCCAAGCCGCGGGCGAGGTGGGCAAGGTCGGGGTACCGGTCGTCCATCTCGGCCACATGCGCGAGCTGATGGCGGGGATCCCTGTCGCCGAGATGAACACCTCGATGACCATCAACGCGACTGCGGCGTGGCTCCTCGGCCTGTACATCGCCTACGCGCAGGAACAGGGCGTGGCGCCGGAGTCCCTGCAGGGCACGACGCAGAACGACATCGTGAAGGAGTACCTCAGCCGGGGCACGTTCATCTTCCCGCCCGCCGAGAGCCTGCGCCTCACCGTGGACACCATCGCCTACACCGTCCACCACGTGCCGAAGTGGAACCCGGTCAACGTGTGCAGCTACCACCTCCAAGAAGCGGGCGCCACGCCCGTGCAGGAGATCGCGTACGCCCTCGCCACGGCGATCGGGATCCTCGACGCGGTGCGCACGTCGGGGAAGATCGAAGAAGACGAGCTCCCCCAGGTGGTCGGCCGCATCAGCTTCTTCGTGAACTCGGGGGTGCGCTTCGTCGAGGAGATGTGCAAGATGCGCGCCTTCGCTCGTCTGTGGGACGGCATCTGCCTCGCCCGCTACGGCGTCGGCGACCCGCGGCTGCGCCGCTTCCGCTACGGGGTGCAGGTGAACTCGCTCGGCCTCACCGAGCAGCAGCCCGAGAACAACGTGCAGCGCATCGTGCTCGAGACCCTCGGCGTCACGCTCTCCGAGTCGGCGCGCGCCCGAGCCATCCAGCTCCCCGCATGGAACGAAGCGCTCGGGTTGCCGCGTCCGTGGGACCAGCAGTGGTCGCTGCGGATCCAGCAGATCCTCGCCTACGAGTCCGACCTCCTCGAGTTTGGCGACATCTTCGAAGGATCGACTGTCGTCGAGGAGAAGACCGCCGCCATCGCCGAGGCGGCGAGCGCCGAGCTCGACGACGTGCTCGCGCTCGGTGGTGCATTCGAAGCGATCGAAGAGCTCAAGACGCGCCTCGTACGGAGCCAGGCGGAGCGGGTCCGCCGCATCGAATCGGGCGACCTGAAGGTGGTCGGGGTCAACTGCTTCACCGAGACCGAGCCCTCCCCGCTCGTGGCCGCCGCCGGCGCCGGTGCGGTGCTGAAGGTGGACCCGGCCACGCAGAACGAGTTGGTCGAGGACGTCCGTGCCTGGCGTGACGGACGCGACGCCAAGGCCGCGGCGCGCGCCGTCGACGAGTTGCGGCGCGCGGCGGCCGATCCCGCGGCGAACGTCATGCCGGCGACCATCGGGCTCGCGCTCGCAGGGGGGACGACCGGCGAGTGGGCCGGCGCCCTGCGCGAGGTCTTCGGCGAGTACCGCGCCCCGACGGGCGTGGCGGGCGCGTCCCGGACGAGTCGCGCGGCGGTTCGGGACGTGGCATGACGGCCGCTGACTTCGAGAAGATGGGAGACCCGCGGCAGCGGATCCGCGAGCTCGACGAGCGGCACATCGACATGATGGCCATCACGATCAGCCCCTTGTTCTACCTGTACTGGGCCGAGGAGGAGATCA
>DAIRCY010000100.1:0-9166 GCA_036796435.1 Acidimicrobiales bacterium | reverse complement strand
CACCTCAGAACTGAGGAGTTACGACCCCTTGACAGGGCCGTTCCACATCAGTCGTGGAGGGTTGCGAACAACCCGTGGTGGACTCGAACCGCGGTCGAAGGGATGACAGCTGGTGTCTGCTGCGTCTTTGTCACCGCTGACGGCGGTACTTGCTCTCGACGTACTCGTCGACCCACGCTCGGGTGCTCCGCCATTGGCCATCTGCTCCCTTCTGCGCTTTGAGCCGTCCCCGCTCGATGGCCGCTCGAAGCGTGAACACGCTCTGGGTCCTCGTGGCGAGCGCCACGATTGGAACCAGCCGGTGAGGCCCAGCCACGGCAGGGACGACGAACCGGTAGAGGTTGTCGGTCACCGATCGGGCGACGAGTTCGCCGAGAGGACCGGGATCACCGCTGTCGGCTCGTCGCAGGGCCCGGAGGTAGCGGTTTCGATCGCGGGTGTAAATGATGGCGGGCGGGTAGCCGAGGCGGACCAGAAGGAGATTGAGCAGCAACCGACCGGTTCGCCCGTTGCCGTCGAGGAACGGGTGGGTCCTTTCGAATGCGGCGTGGGCAGCGGCGACGGCCTCGACAGGGTTCGCGTCGGCCGCGATCGTTACGAGCGAGTCAACCCAGTCGGTCATGGCGGCGGACACCTCTACCCAAGTCGGCGGGACCATCCCGCCGGGAAAGGGCTGGATTTCATGGCGCCGGAAGCTGCCCGGCTTCTCTTCCGCAGTGGCGCTTGGGTGGGGAGCGACGCCCCACACGGGCCCGATGGCCAGCTCGTGGACGTATCGGACCTCGGTGATCGTCAGGGGCGCTTCCGAGGTCCAGCCCCCAGGTTCGAGAGCTTGGCCGTAGACCCACTTCGCGGCGCTGGCGTAGCCGGTGACCTCCATGTACTCCCGGAGTTCCTTGTTCCCCACGGCCCGCCCCTCGGCCAGCAGGGCTTCGACCTGGGCGATGACGAGGGTGTTGCCTTCGAGGGCGGTGGAGTGATGCGCTTCTTGGTACCAGATCGACGTCCAGATGTCCTCGGCCTCGACCGGTGATGGCAGCCCGCCCATGCGCCCCCGCAGCTCGCCGATTCCCTCTTCGAGGCGTTGGTAGACGAGTTGCCGGGACGGGCGTCCCCGGCGAGATTTGTTGTCGGCCATCGAATTGAATGGTAACACAACAACTTCGGGTTTTGTTGTGTTCGATTTATAACCGCCGACATTCGACAAAATCTACTCTTCCCCCCGGGGATGTCCGGTGCTCGGAAGCTCTTGGAGGCGAATTATCGGCAGGATTCGAGCTCGCGCAGGCACTTATGCACGTCAGCAAGGTTCGAGTACGAGTGTCTACGGCCCGCCCCCGGCGAGGAGACCTTTCTCGAAGAGGCCGCCCAGGTCACCCATGCAATTCGTCCTGAACCGGCCCCCGATCGAATTGGCGGCGTTACAGCGCGCCCGGGAGGAGGCGGGTCTCGATGCGGTCTTCCACGGCACGCCCACCTGTCCGGCGCACCGCGTAGGCGCCCTTCCCGGTCATCTCCGTGACCGCCTCGACGAGTTCGGTCCCGTGGTAGACGAGGCCGACGCCGTCGTCCGTCGCGAACGCGTCGGGCAACGTTCCCTCTGCGACGAGTCGCTGCAGGAGCGGTCGGCGCTGCTCCTCGGAGTCGTAGTGCACGCCGTTGGCGTAGGGGAGGAACCCGAGACCGTTCGACACCGGGCGCAGATCCGGCCCGAAGGAGTCGGTCGTCCCCCCGACGTGCCAGCAGATCGACCCGGCCGAGACGCCTGAGAGGACGACACCCGCCTCCCACGCCGCCCGCATCACCGCTCCGATGCCGTGGACCTCCCACACTGCGAGGAGGTTCGCCACGCTCCCGCCACCGACCCAGACGACGTCCTGGTCGAGCACGAGGCCCGCCACGTCGTCCACCGACGGCATCCCGAACAGATTGAGGTGGACCACCTCGATGCCCGCTGCTCGTCCCGCTTCGTCCACCATGGCGTTGAACCATCGCTGGTCGCCCATCGCCGTGCCGACGTAGCACAAGCGCGGCCGTCTCCCTGCAACGCCCGACAGCTCGATGGCATGGAGGACGAGCGGTCCGAAGGTGAGGTCGACCCTTCCACCTCCTCGTTGGATCCCGCCGGAGGTGGCGAGGATGGTGGGGACGGCGGCAGGCATGCGGCCAAGGTAGCGGCCCCGCCGGATTGGGGTCTTCGCACACCGTGTCCGGGGCTCGAGCCTGCAGGAAACCTTTCGGGGTCCCAGGACGTCAGAGACAGAGGACTATTCGGAGGAGAGCGTGCGAATCCTGGGCCGTCTGTTCACGTGCAGCGCCGTCACCGTGTCACTCGGCGTGCTGGCAGTGACGTCGCCTGCGGCGGCTGGACCCGCGTCCGCCAGTCGACCGGACCAGATCACATCCTTCTGTGCCTCGACCAAGGCGGTCACCAGACTCGACGTCCGACGTACCGACGCATTCGCGCAGAACCACATCCACTTCTCGTTTCCGCCTCTGGTCGTGGTCAGGCGAGCGTCCGCCGTGCGGAAGGTCGCTCGCGCGGTCTGCAGCTTGCCGCTCATGCCATCGCAGACGATCCACTGCCCGATAGGCCTCGGCATCACCTATCACTTGGCGTTCTTGCGCCCGGATCACCTCTTCCGAAAGATGGTGCTCGACCCGACGGGGTGCGAGACGGTGCACGGCCTCGTGCGTCCCCGATGGGTCGCCCGCTCACCACGGCTCTGGCGGATCCTCGGGGCCGCCATGCGGATGCGGAATCCGTCGTGGGCGACGTTTCGCGGCACGCAGCCGGGGGCGTCGGCGCACGCTCCCTCGTGACCGCCTCAGTCGCTGGCCCGGTAGAGGCAGAAGGGGTGTCCGGCGGGGTCGAGCATGACCTTCACATTCTCCTGCGGCTGAAAGTCGGCGACCTCGGCTCCCGCCGCGACGGCGCTCGAAGAGGCTGCGTCGAGGTCGTCGACCTCGAAGTCCAGGTGGACCATCATCTGCTGCGAGCTGCCGTCGTCCGGCCACACTGGCCGCACATAGTGCTCGTTGGTCTGGATGGCGAGGTACGTGACGCCGTCCGGGGGCAGGAGCGCCACGCCGCCGGGGTCCTCCTTCGCGATCGGCCATCCGAGGAGGTCGTGGTAGAAGCGGGCCAAGGCGTGCGCGTCCGGTGCGTCGAGAACCACGCCCCAGTAGTCGTGCCGGCCATCACGCGGGACCGTGTGGTCTGTCTGCGTGCGTCCTTCCATGTGTTCATCGTGCCTCACTCCAGCGGCCTATCGTCGGGTCATGCGCCTGGTTACGCCGGATCCTCCGCTCGGGCGCGACGGGGAGGACGATCCGCTCGGGATCGTGGATCTCCAGGGCGTGGCAGTGCGGGCGGGGTTCACCCAGGAAGGCGTTCTGCGCGCCCGGGAGGCCACGCGGAGCGGTCGGCGCGACAGTGTGATGTTCTCCCTCCTGAAAGACGATCCCCGTCCTCTCGCCGACCCCTCGACGCGGCGGGGGTCGGGATGACCTCGCACGCCGTGGGGCTGCGAGGATCTCGGTATGAGCCCTGAGACGTCCGAAGCAACAGGTGCGATCGGACGACCGAACTACTTCGACGAGCCGGTCGCCGCCCGTTACGAGGAGGCTTCGGCAGAGATGTTCTCATCTGCGCGGGTCGAGCCCGCCGTCGAGTTCCTCGCCGGGCTCGCGTGGGGAGGCGACGCGCTCGAACTCGGAATCGGGACCGGCCGCATCGCGCTGCCGCTCAGCCGCAAGGGGATCCGCGTGCACGGCATCGACCTCTCGCCCCACATGGTAGCTCGGCTCCGCGAGAAGCCGGGCGGCGAGAAGATCGCCGTGGCGATCGGCGACTTCGCCACCGCGAGGGTTGGACGGACCTTTTCGCTCGCGTACCTGCTCTACAACACGATCGAGAACCTGACGACCCAAGACGAGCAGGTCGCCTGCTTCTGCAACGTGGCGGCGCACCTGGAGCCCGGCGGCTGCTTCGTCATCGAGGTGGGGGTGCCGCAGCTCCAGCGGCTCCCACCTGGTGAGACGGTGCGCCCGTTCTCTGTGACCCCGACCCATCTGGGATTCGACGAGTTCGACGTGGCGACGCAGCGGCTCGTCTCCCACCACTACCTCCTCTCGGACGACCGCGCGCAGGTCGTTTCCATGCCGTTTCGCTACGTGTGGCCGTCCGAGCTCGACCTCATGGCGAGGATCGCGGGAATGAAGTTCAAAGAACGGTGGGCCGACTGGACGCGTGAGCCGTTCACGTCGGACAGCGAGTCGCACGTCTCGGTATGGCAAAAGGAGGAACGGACATGAGCGAGAGCAACGCCGAGGTCGCCCGTCGCGGATGGGAAGCGGCGGCGCGCGGGGACTTCGGGGTGATCGAGTCGCTGCTGGCCGACGACGTCAAGTGGCACGCCGGGGATCCGACCGCTGCGGGAACCTGCCAGAACCGGAGCCAAGCCCTGCACTGGATGCAGCGGGCGCGCGCCCGTGAGCCGCTGCCAGAGCTCGTGGACGTGCGGGAGGCCGGCGATCGCGTCGTGCTCATCCTGAGGCCGCGACCCACGGGCCCCCCGGCCGCGGGCGCGACCGACGCGAGCGACGAGGACGCCGGGGGACTGCTCACGGCCAATGTCACGACCTTCCGCGACGGAAAGGTGGTCGAGATGGTCCACTACCCCGACGCGGCGGACGCCCTCCGGACGCTCGGGCTCGATCGCTAGTCGGGCGCCCGCGCCCGGGAGCGGGCTGTTGCGCCCCGCTGCCTCGCGCTCAGGCCGGCGCCCCCCGCGGGAAGTCGACCTCGGACGTCTGGACGGTGCGGCCGCGTCGGCCAGGCGCTGCTTGCTCGCCCCAGTAGAGGTTCGTGTGTGCGATCACCAGGTCGGGTGGAGGGGCGCCCCACTCCGTGAGGTCCTCGGTGGTGTGGGCGTCGCCGACGAGTGTCACGTCGAAGCCCCGTACGAACGCGCCGTGCAGCGTGGATCGGATGCACATGTCGGTCTGGGCGCCCGCGACGACGAGCCGCCCGACGCCCCGCTCGGCCAGGACCGCCTCGAGGTCCGTGTCCTCGAAGGAGTCCCCGTAGCTCTTGTGTACGAGGGGCTCGTCGTCCTTCGGGCGCAACTCGGGCACGATCCGCCATTCGTCGGACCCTCGTGCGAGGCCGTCGTCGGAGTGCTGTACCCAGATGACGGGGACGTTCGCGGTGCGGGCTTTGTCCACCAATGCGCTGATGTTCGTCACCACGCGGTCCCGGTCGTGCGCCACGGCGACGACGCCGTTCTGCACGTCGACGACGAGCAGTGCGGTGTTCGGGCGGTCCTTGAGCGTCGCCACGAGCTCCCCCTTCCCGGTCCTGCTGGGCTCGACCGCATCTTCGCACTCTCGACGACGAGGTGCCGATCCTCCGTCACGGCCGCAATCCGCAGCGCGCCCGTCCGCAAGAATGGATGCGTGGGCACATCGGACGCGCCCCGCCACCGCTCCGGAGCCGGCGCCGGTGGGGGCGGAAGGAACCTCCGGCGCTCCTTTCGTCTCCTGCGCGCGTTCCGCTCGGAGCAGCGGGATCCTGACGCCTTCTACGGCCTTCTGTCCGCGGATGCCGTCACGCAGCTGACGCACGACGTAGCGGTCACTGGTCTTCTCGCGCTCGACGTCGGTGGAGGCGCCGGCTACCTCACGCGGGCGCTGCGGGATGCCGGAGCGCATTGCGTGCTCGTCGACGCGGACATGGGGGAGCTGTCGTGGCGCGGGCCACCGGTGGTCGGCGCGGTCGTCGCGGACGCCCTCGCGCTCCCCGCGATGTCCGATTCGGTCGACCTTGTCGTCTCTTCGAACGTGTTGGAGCACGTGCGCCACCCCTTCGCGGTCGTCGACGAGATGGCTCGGGTGCTCCGGCCGGGGGGCTACCTGTGGCTCTCGTTCACCAACTGGTACGGACCCTGGGGTGGGCACGAGACCTCGCCGTGGCACTACCTCGGCGGCGAGCGCGCGCGCCGCCGCTTCGCCGCACGCTCGGGGTTCGACCCGAAGAACGTGTTCGGTGAGTCGCTCTTCCCCCTCCATGTCGGGCGGGCACTGCGGCGGCTCGCTGCCCATCCCTCGCTCGCGGTGGTCGCGGCGCGCCCGCGCTACCTGCCGGACGCGGCGAGGGGGGTGCTGCGCGTCCCGCTTCTCCGCGAGCTGCTCACCTGGAACTTGGAGGTGCTCGCCGTCAAGCGCGGCCCCCTCGGCGACCCCGAGCGGCGTGCTCAGGCCGCGCCGGCGCGCGAAGGAGCCTGCTCCGTCACGTAACGCCACGTGCCGGCGGCGCCTGTGCGACAACTTCCGAGCACGAGTCGCCCGCCGCGGTCCACCACGCATCGGACGTGCTGAACCCACTCGATGCCACCGGAGCGGGTCGTCTCCCACTGCTGGCGTGCGGTACCGGTGCAGGGCGCGAACACGATCCGGGAGCCCACGCGGCCGGTCTCGGTCTGCAGGCAGCGGTGCTCCGTGACGAAGAAGGCGCCCTCGAACGCGAGGTCCTCGCTGTTCGAGGTTCCGCACGGCTCGAGGCCGGCGGCACGCGTCTTCGAAGTGCCGCCTGCGATCGCAAGGCAGCTGCCCGCGGCAGCGTTCTCGTATCGGCCGTAGGTGGCGGTCGTCGTCGTCCCGCCGAAGCAGCGACCGCTGCGGGCGTCGAACAGCGGCTCGCTGCTGACAGGAAGTGTCGCGGGCGGATGAACCACGAAGGGAGTGAGCAGCGGTGCACCGGACGGGGTGCTCTGGGTGAGCGCGTCTTCGCAGTTGATGGCGTCGAACGCGTCGGCGCCCTTCCCGCCGATCCACAGGTCCACGTGGTGGAGGTGGGGGCCGCCGTCGGGTCCTTTGCCCTTCCAGTCCGCGGTGCACTCTGTGCATTCGTCGCCCATGATGAAGTACTTCTGGAGGGTCGGGTAGTAGAGGCGCGTCCCGACGAGGAACTCCTTTCGGTCGCTCGCGAACGTGATCGGATTGGTGTAGGTGCCAGCCCCGTGCGCGCAACCGGCGTACGCCGTTGCGCATCCGGGGGGCGTGTTTGTGAACCAGCCGTAATACGTCGCGTAGGCCTCGATGACCCGCGGGCGCGGCTTGGGCTTCCGCTTGGTACGAGATGCGAGCACGGCCCGCTCGCCGTGAGGGTGGCGAGCCGCGCCGCGGTTCGCGGTCGCGGTGGGGAGCTGCGCGGCAGCGAGCAGGGCGCCGCCGACGAGGAGGGCGGCAGCCCAGAGCAGAAGGGCGCGATCCCCGCCGCGCCCCCGACGATGATCGACCCGCAATACGCCTCCCGGCTGGTCCTCGGCGAGCTCCGCGGGTCCCCCGTACGCCCCGGATTCTCTCGACTCCACAAGATAACCATCCATCCAGGTCGCCGGACATGACGCGGTGTCAGGCGTCGTTCGGACCTGCAAGGATGCGTCCATGGAGGATCTATCTGGCAAGGTCGCGCTGATCACGGGGGGCGGCAGCGGGATCGGGAGGGGAGCAGCCGTCGCGCTCGCCGCCGCCGGCGCGCATGTGGCGGTCGCGGACGTCGACCGCGACCGCGCGATGTCGGTCGCGGACGAGGCATCCTGGGGCGGGACGGAGTGCTTCGGGATGGCGCTCGACGTGAACGACCTGGGCGCGTTCGAAACGGCCCGCGACATGATCCTGCGCCGGCTGGGACGCATCGACATCGTCATGAACAACGTGGGCGTTGTGGCGGCCGGGCTACCCGAAGAGATCCCCCTGCACGAGTGGGAGCGGATCATGAGCACGAACCTGCTCTCGATCGTGCGGAGCAACGCCACCTTCCTCCCGCTCCTCCTCGAGCAAGAGAGCGGCCACATCGTGAACACCGCCTCGGCCACGGGGCTCTTCCAGTACTCGTACGAACGGATGCCGTACTCGGTGAGCAAGGCCGCCGTGATCGCTCTCAGCGAGGCCCTCGCGCTGTACCTGCATCCACGGCACATCGGAGTGACCTGCCTGTGCCCGGGCCCGGTCGCGACGAACCTGCGCCAGCAGGTCACCTTCTCGGGAGCGCCCGTGCGTATGCGCCCCCCCGTGAAGGGCATGACCCCCGCAGACCCGATGGCCGTCGGGCAGATGGTCGTCGACTCGATCAAGGAAAACCGGTTCCTCGTGCTGACCCATCCCGAGTTGCACGACCTTCTCGTCGAGAGGGCCGAGGATCCCGAGGGGTTCCTCGCCGCGAGGATCCGCACGATAGAGGAGGGGTGAGAGACGTGGACGCCCCGGACCGCCCCGGCGACCGGGAGCGGCCCGCGGGCCTCCGGGGCGACGCACGCGAGCGCGCCGCGGCGCGCCGCGCCGAGTTGGCCGCACGACATCTGCGCCCTCGCGACGAACGCCCCGCGCCGTCGACCAGGGGGGTCCATCACGTCGCGCTGTTGAGCAGCGACGTCGAGCGGACGATCGACTTCTACCAAGGGATCCTCGAGTTCCCCCTGACCGAGATGTTCGAGAACCGCGACTACGGCGGGTCCACCCACTTCTTCTTCGACATCGGCAACGGCAACGCGCTCGCGTTCTTCGACCTTCCGGGACTCGACCTCGGGCCCTACGCAGAAGTCCTCGGCGGCCTCCACCACCTCGCGATCTCGGTCGAGCCCGAGCGGTGGGCGCGGTTGCGAGCCAGACTCGATGCGGCAGGAGTCCCGTATCAGCACGTGGACGGCTCCTCGCTGTACTTCTTGGATCCCGACGGCGCCCGTCTCGAGCTGATCAGCGACCCGCTCGGGGAGATGTACGGATCCCCGGTCGTCTGAAACCGCCGCGCCGGGCCGGGGCCTAGCCTTGCGACTGTGCGAAGGGGGCTGCTCGTCCGCTACCGGGTGATGGCGTGGACGACCGCGACGCTGCTCGTCGTGCTCGTCTTCGTCGGGATCCCGCTCCAAGCCGGCGCAGGCGACGCGAGGGTCGTGAACGTGGTGGGCACGCTCCACGGGTTCCTCTACATCGTCTACCTCGTCACGGCATTCCAGCTCACGAGGAGACTGGGCGTCCCGAAGTGGCAGATGTTCCTCGTCCTCCTGGCCGGAACGGTCCCCTTCTGTGCCTTCGTCGCCGAACGGAAGATGACCCGCCGCTTCGACGCGCTGAAGCTCTGGATATCGCTGCAGACGATCGGCGC
>DAIRCY010000099.1:3264-9233 GCA_036796435.1 Acidimicrobiales bacterium | reverse complement strand
AGGCCAATTCGACGGCCGGCGACTCCCGCAGGGCGTTGGTCACCAGCTCGTGTGCCGCCAGCACGGCATCGTCAGCCCGGTCGGGGCGATAGCCGGCCAGCCACGCGGCCAGGGGGTCCTCGGACACGGGTCGACGCTAACCCGGCGCCGCCGCGCCGGACACCCACCCCCACCGCCGCCGACCGTGGCCGGCCCGAGGGTGCCGGTGACCGCGGCGACGAACGGAGGCGCAGGAGGCGCAGGAGGCGCAGGAGGGGACGGTGGCGGCCCTGCCCGCCCGAGCCGAGGCGTGAGCGGTCCTGCCGGTGGTGCCGCGCCGCGCGGCGGCCAGCCTCCCAAGCTGGGCCGGAACGACCCGTGCTTCTGCGGCAGCGGCAGGAAGTACAAGCTCTGTCATGGCGCAGCCTGAGGGGCGCGACCTCGCCGGCGAGATCGAGGCGCTCGCGGCGCGGGTCGCAGAGGCGAAGGGGTACCTCGGCATCGACGTGCTGCGCGACAAGAAGTCGGAGCTCGAGCAAGAGGCGGCCAAGCCCGGCCTCTGGGACGACGCGGAGCGCGCCCGGACGGTCACGACGCAGCTCGGCCGGGCCACCGACGACCTCGAACGCTTCGAGACGCTCTCGTCGGCGATCGAGGACGCGCGCGTCCTCGCCGAGCTCGTCGCGGAGGCCGAGGAGTCCGGCGCCCCCGACGAAGGGCTCGCCAAGGAGCTCGTGACGAGCGTCGACGCCCTTTCCACGCGCGTCGGCCAGCTCGAGCTCGAGTCCCTCTTCTCAGGCGAGTACGACGATCGGGACGCCATCTGCGAGGTGCACGCCGGCGCCGGCGGCACCGACGCCCAGGACTGGGCGGAGATGCTGCTGCGGATGTACCAGCGGTGGGCGGAACGTCGAGGGTTCAGCGTGGAGGTGGACGAAGCGACCCCGGGGCAGGAGGCCGGACTCCTCTCGGCGACGTTCATCGTGCGCGGCAGGCACGCCTACGGCCTCCTCGCGACCGAGCGCGGCGTGCACCGTCTCGTGCGGATGTCGCCGTTCGACTCCCAGCACCGCCGGCAGACGAGCTTCGCGTCGCTCGACGTCGTCCCCTTCCTCGACGACGTCTCCGAGGTGGAGATCGACGAGAAGGACCTGCGGATCGACACGTACCGGTCGTCGGGGGCGGGGGGGCAGCACGTGAACAAGACCGACTCCGCCGTGCGGCTCACGCACCTGCCGAGCGGGCTCGTCGTCGCGGTGCAGAACGAGCGAAGTCAGCACCAGAACAAGGCGAAGGCGCTCCAGATCCTCGCCGCCAAGCTGGCCGAGCGCGCCCGGGCGCAGCGGCAGGCGGAGCTCGAGTCCCTCGGCGGGGAACGGACCGACAACGCCTGGGGGAACCAGATCCGCTCCTACGTCCTGGCCCCGTACCAGCTCGTGAAGGACCTCCGCACCGGCGTCGAGACCGGCAACGTGGACGCCGTCCTCGACGGCGACCTCGACGCCTTCATGGAGGCGGAGCTGCGGAGACTGCGCGGGGCGTAGCCCTGGACGTGCTGGTCACGGGTGCAATTGGGTGCAATTGCCCGAAACATGTGTCCTGGCGGGCGCGGCTGGATAGGCTCTCGCCCGATCCCACGTCCGCGGCTTCGCAACAGACGGCCGCTTTCAGCCATCCTCTGCTGGACGGAGATATCCCGAATGATCCGATTCGAGAACGTCACCAAGACTTACAAGAACGGCACGGTCGCGCTGCGCAACGTGTCGATCGAGATCGAAAAGGGCGAGTTCGTCTTCCTCGTCGGGGCGTCGGGTTCCGGGAAGACGACGCTCATCAGGCTCCTGCTCCGCGAGGAGCTGCCCGACGTCGGCTCCATCTGGGAAGCGGGCCGCGACATCGTCCACCTTCCGAAATGGCGGGTTCCTTACCTCAGGCGAAACATCGGCTGCGTATTTCAGGATTTCCGGCTCCTTCCGAACAAGACGGTCTTCGAGAACGTGGCGTTCGCGCTCGAGGTGATTGGACGGCCCAAGCACGTGGTGGCGAACCAGGTGCCCCAGGTGCTCGAGCTCGTCGGCCTCGCCAAGAAGCGGGACAACCTCCCCGGCGAGCTCTCCGGCGGTGAGCAGCAGCGTGTCGCCGTCGCCCGCGCGTTCGTGAACCGGCCCCTCATCCTCCTCGCCGACGAGCCGACGGGGAACCTGGACCCGACGACGAGCCAGGGCATCATGCAGCTCCTCGACCGGATCAACAGGACCGGCACCACGGTCGTCGTGGCGACCCACGACGAGGTGCTGGTGAACTGGATGCGCCGGCGCGTCGTGGAGCTCGACCACGGCAGCGTCGTGCGCGATCAGGCCCGGGGGGTCTACGGGATCGAGGGCGGCGCCGCAGCGGCGGTCGCCGCGGCCACGGCGGCCGGGGCGCCGAGCGGGCGGGTGCCCGCGGTCGCAGGCGGCCGGCCACGCCCGGGCGGCCAGGAGCACGGCTGATGCCGCTGTCGACCGAGTACGTCGCAAGGGAGACCGCCTCGAACTTGTGGCGGAACCGGCTCATGACGATCGCCGCGGTCCTCACGGTCGCCGTCTCGTTGTCGCTCGTCGGCGCGGCGCTCCTCCTCAAGCAGGGCGCCTCCCGGGCGGAGGCGGAGTGGCAGCGGGGCACCGAGGTGATGGTGTGGATGAAGCCCACAGCGAGCGGCAGCGAGATCCACGCCGTCGGCAACCAGCTGCACGGCCTCGGATACGTGAGCGGCTGCGTGTTTCGCAATCACGCCTACGACTACAACGAGGCGAAGAAGCTCGTCGGCGCCGTCTACACAGAGTCGGGCGTGACCCCGCAGCAGACGCCGACGTCGTGGCGGTGCACGCCCCAGCACCCCCAGGACGCGACGGCGGTGATCCGTAAGTTCCACGGCCAGCCCGGGGTGTACAAGGTGACGGCCCCGCTGCAGCAGATCCGCACCGAGCAGCACTGGATCAACGCCCTGCAGATCGTGTTCGTGGTCGTCGCCCTCGTGCTGCTCGTGTCGGCGGCGGTGTTGATCTTGAACACCATCCGCATGGCCATCTTCGCCCGACGGCGAGAGGTCTCGGTCATGAAGCTCGTCGGCGCGACGAACTGGTTCATCCGGCTGCCGTTCATGTCCGAGGGGCTCGTCCAGGGGCTGCTCGGCTCGGGCGTCGCTGCCGGCATCGTGTACGGCCTCCACGTCCTCTTGGACCGGCTGGGGTCCACCACAGCCGGGTCGGTGCTCGCACAGATGCGGATGACGGGCTGGCAGGTGTTCTTCACCGACCTGCTCGTCGTGCTGATCGGCGTGGCGATCGGGACGGGCGGCTCGGCGCTCGCCATCAGCCGCTTCCTCGACGTCTGACGCCGCACCCGTCGGCCGGCGCAGAGGGTCGGGGCTCGCGGCTCGGCGCGCGTCAGCTCCGCGGCAAGGTCGCCGGACAACGCGGCGGCGAAGTGCGGGGCGCAACTTGTCACGGCCGGACGACCGTCCGGTATGCCGAACAAGGAGCTCCACATGACGACCCACACCACGATCACCGGGAACCTCACCCGCGACCCCGAGATCCGCTACACGAGAGACGGGCAGGCGAGCGTCCTCCTCGGGGTCGCCGTCAACCGGCGGTGGCAGAACCGCGAGACGCACGAGTGGGAGGAGTCCGCCTCCTTCTTCGACGTCGTGTGCTGGCGGGAACTGGCGGAGCACACCGCGATGAGCCTCGTCAAAGGGATGCGGGTGATGGTCAGCGGCCGGCTCGAGCAGCGCAGCTGGGAGACCGAGCTCGGGGAGCGCCGCTCGAAGATCGAGATCGTGGCCGACGAGGTGGGGCCGAGCCTGCGGTACGCGACCGCCGAGGTGCACCGGACCGAGCGGGCCGAGCCGGCCCAGGAGAGCGGCGCCCTCGAGACGGCGGACGCATGAGCCGTGCTGTGGCTCCCGGTCCTGGCGCCGAGCAGCTCGTGGCCGGCTCGCGTCCCGGAGACGGCGGCCGCGGCCGGCGCGCTGCTCGCATGCCTGGCAGGCCGGCGAGGCTCCGGATCCCACCGTGGGTCGTCTACGCCAAAGACGACGTCTTCGGTCTCTGCGACGTCCTCGACCGGGCGGGACGGGTCCTGACGGCGGCGGGGCAGCCCGACGAGGCCGCGCGAGTGGCGGCGGCCTTCGAGCTGCTCGAGGCCGGACTCACCTGATGGCCGCCGCGGGTCAGTCCGTGGACGGCTCGAACTCGATGGCCAGGGAGTTCACGCAGTAGCGGAGGCCCGTGTCCGTGGGGCCGTCGGGGAACAGGTGGCCGAGATGGCCGCCGCATCCGGTGCAGACGATCTCGGTCCGCGCCATGCCGTGGCTGTGGTCGGGCCGCTCCTCGACGGTCCCCGCGGCGATCGCCCGGTCGAAGCTCGGCCACCCCGAGCCGGAATCGAACTTGGCGTCCGTCGAAAAGAGGGCGGTGCCGCAGCCGGCGCAGTGGAAGACCCCTCCCTCGTCGACGTGCAGGTACTTGCCGGACCACGCAGGTTCGGTGCCGCGGTTGCGCAGCACCTCGTAGCGGTCGGGTGAGAGCCGAGCCCTCCACTCCTCGTCGCTCAGCTCCAACTCCGGCTCGGCCATGGCACACCTCCCTCGTCGGTCGGGGGGTTGCTCCCCGACGCCGACAGGTCCCGACGTTACCGGTCCGAGCCGCCGTGTCCCTCGCCCGGGCGTGGTCGGGGGAGCCCCACGAGGGGCGGTAATTTCGGCACGTGCCGCCCTCCTCGTCCCGTCCCGGCGGCGCCGTCCCGGGTCACGTCGCCTGGGTCGGGAGGGCTGCCGGCACGGCGCCCGCCACGCCCGCCCCCGCGGGGCGCGCCTTGCTGTCGCTCGTCGACACGGCCCTTTCGCTCGGGGTGACGTGGCTCACCGTCCAGGAGCCGACGGGCGGGAGGGCGTTGCGGGAACAGGCCGCTGACCTGGCGGCGGATCGACAGGTGGTCGTCGCCGTCACCCCGGACGGGCCAGCGGACGCCCCCGTCGCGCCGCATCCGCTCGTCCCCGTCGCCTCCCCGCGCCTCCACGTCTTCTGCGCCGAGCAGGGGTCGGGACGCCGCGACCTCGTGCGTGCGGTGCGCCAGCTGGAGGCAGCCCGGATCGCCCCGCACGCCGTCGACGAGGCGTCGATCGGAGGCGCCCTCGGGGTACCCGACGTCGATCTCCTCGTCCTCACGGGTTCCGATCGCCGGGTGCCCGATCTCTTGGTCTGGCAGGTCGCGTACAGCGAGATCGTCGTGCTCGAGGAGACCTGGCCCGAGATCGGTGCTCCGCAGTTCCACGCGGCCGTCGCCGAGTACCAGCGTCGGGACCGCCGCTACGGTGGGCTGGTGGCACCCCGGTGACCTTCACGAAGGCGGTGGTCCTCGGCGCGCTCGCGCTTTTCGGGTTCGTCTGCTGGCTGGCGGCGTCGGGCTTCGGCGCCGCCCGCGAAGGCCTCATCAGCCTCGTCGCCCTGGTCGTGCTCGTCGGAGGCGGGAACCTGCTCGCCGGACGGGGTGGCCACTACGGCAGGCAAGTCCCCCCTGCGAGGCACGAGCCGTCGCCGACGGAGGCGGGCGCGCCGGACGCCGGTCCGAGCGACGAGCCCATTTCGTGACGCTCATCCGCGACACAGGCGTGGTGCTCCGCACGTACCGGCTGGGTGAAGCCGACCGGATCATCGTGCTCGTCACCGAGGGGCACGGCAAGGTGCGCGCCGTCGCGAAGGGCGTGCGCAAGACGACGAGCAAGTGGGGGGCCCGCCTCGAGCCCCTCAGCCACGTGGCGCTCCTCTTGTGGCAGGGGCGTGGAGAGCTCGCGGTCGTGAACCAGGCCGAGGTCGTCGACCACTTCCCGCGCCTTCGCGACGACCTCGACCGCGTCCTTGCTCAGACCGGTCTGATGGATCGCCCGCGGCGCCATCTCCTCGGTGAACAGGGCCGGGTCGCGCGGACCGGCGCCGTACACGGTG
>DAIRCY010000099.1:0-3254 GCA_036796435.1 Acidimicrobiales bacterium | reverse complement strand
CCTCGACCGCGTCGCCTGCGGACTGTCGATGCTCGAGGTCGTCGACCAGCTCTCGCTCGAGGGCCACGCCGATCCCGGGCTCTACCGGATGGCGGTCGGTGCGCTCCGTGCGCTCGCCGACGAGCGCACCGACCCCGCGATGGTGGCGCCGGCCTTCTTCTTGAAGGTGCTCGCCCACGAGGGGAGCGAGCCGATCCTCCATGCGTGTGCCGTGTGCGGGCGGCCCGACGGCGAGGCCGACCTCGTCGCCTTCGATCTCGTGGAGGGCGGCACGCTCTGCCGGGAGTGCCGCAGGGGGCGGGCGGTGAGCCCCGACGCGCTGGCTGTGGTTCGCGCCATCCTCGGCGGCTCGCTCGCACGAGTGCTCGCGACCCCGCGTCCGGCGTGCGCCGAAGAGGTGGCGAGCCTCGCAACCGAAGCGATGGAGGTGCACCTCGACCGCCGCCTGCGCGCCGTGCACACGTCCGCCGGCCTCACCTGGTGAGCGAGCTCGGCGTCTACGTCCACGTGCCGTTCTGCCGGCATCGCTGCGACTACTGCGCGTTCGCCACCTACACCGACCGCGACGCTCTCATGGAGCGCTATGTCGCGGCCTGTCTCACCGAACTGCGCCGAGCCGCCGATGCGGGATGGCTCACGGAGGTGACGAGCGTCTTTTTCGGCGGCGGCACGCCTTCGCGTCTGCCCGCCCCGTGGCTCGCCTCCGTCCTCGCCGCGATCCCGCGTGCCGCAGGAGCCGAGGTGACCGTCGAGTGCAACCCCGAGGACGCGTGCGCTGACCGGCTGGCCGCTTACCGGGAGGCGGGGGTGACGCGGATGTCCTTCGGTGTCCAGTCGACGGCGTCCCACGTCCTCGTGTCGCTCGGGCGCCGCCACGACCCCGATTCGGTGCCCCGTGCCGTCGAGGCCGCCGCCTCGGCAGGCTTCGAACGCGTGAACGTCGATCTCATCTACGGTGCGGCGGGCGAGACCGACGACGACTGGGCGCGCACGATCGCCGACGTCCTGTCGATGCCGCACCCGCCCGGGCACGTGAGCGCCTACGCCCTCACGGTCGAGCCGGGGACGCCGCTCGCGCGCGATGCCGCCCGCCATCCAGACGACGACGTCCAGGCGACGCGCTACGAGATCGTCGACGCCGCGCTCGGCGCAGCCGGCTACCGGTGGGAAGAGGTGTCCAACTGGGCGCTCCCGGGCCACGAGTGCCGGCACAACCAGCTCTACTGGCGCCAGGGTGACTACGTCGGGGTGGGGTCGGCCGCGCACTCCCACCGGGGGGCGGGCGCGACCGGTAGCCGGTGGTGGAACGTCCGCACCCCGGACCGCTACGTCGGCCTCGTCGAGTCCGGCCGCTCGCCGGTCGCCGGCGAGGAGCGCGTCGAAGGGGAGCAGCGCATCCTCGAGGCGATGATGCTGTCGTTGCGCACGCCGGCCGGTGTCCCGGACTGGGCGCTCCCGGACACAGAGCGGCTGGAGGGGCTCGTCACGCGCGCAGACGGGCGGGCCGCGCTGACGTTGCGCGGCCGGCTCATGGCGAACGCGGTCTGCTCGCTGCTTCGCGTGCGGGCACCTCTTGGGGGAAGCGCCGCGGCGGGGCCCGTCGCCGCCGGCCGGTATCCTGCCTTCCCATGACCGCGGAGCCGCCCACTTCGGACGTGCGCGCCGAGTCCGACGACCTCGCAGCCTCCGACGACCTTGCAGCAAAGGACGACCTTGCAGAGAAGGTGGTCAGCCTGTGCAAGCGGCGCGGGTTCGTCTTCCAGTCGGCGGAGATCTATGGCGGCTTCCGCTCGACGTACGACTACGGGCCGCTCGGCGTCAACATGTTGCGCAACGTGAAGAACGCCTGGTGGCGCTCCATGGTGCAGCTGCGTGACGACGTGGTCGGTCTCGACGCGGCCATCCTGTCGCCACCAAGGGTCTGGGAAGTCTCGGGCCACCTCGAGAACTTCACCGACCCGCTCGTCGACTGCCGCAAGTGCCACAGCCGCTGGCGTGCGGACAAGCTCACAGGACCGTGCCCGAACTGCGGATCCACCGACTTCACCGAGGCGCGCCCTTTCAACCTCATGTTCAAGACGCACGCGGGTCCCGTCGAGGACGAAGGAGCCGTCGCCTATCTCCGTCCCGAGACCGCCCAGGGCATGTTCTTGAACTTCGCGAACGTCGTGCAGACGACCAGGAAGCGCCCGCCCTTCGGGATCGCGCAGGTCGGCAAGTCCTTCCGAAACGAGATCACCCCGCAGAACTTCGTCTTCAGGACCCGCGAGTTCGAGCAGATGGAGATGGAGTACTTCGTGCCGCCCGACGATGGCCCGAGGTGGCACGAGTACTGGATCGAAGAGCGGTACCGCTGGTACGTCGAGCTCGGGATTCCACAAGAGAAGCTCCGCCTGCGGCCGCACGGCCCCGAGGAGCTGTCGCACTACTCGGCCGCGACGTCCGACGTGGAGTTCCTCTTCCCGTGGGGATGGGACGAGCTCGAAGGGATCGCCTACCGGACCGACTACGACCTCCGCCACCACGCCGAGGCGTCGGGCGAGAAGCTCGACTACTTCGACCCCGCGACCGGCGAGCGGTACTTCCCGCACGTCATCGAGCCCGCCGGGGGCGCGACGCGCACCATGATGGCGTTCCTCCTCGCGGCCTACGACGAGGACGAGGTGGGCGGGGAGTCCCGAACCGTGCTCCACCTCCACCACCGTCTCGCCCCCTATCAGGTGGCCGTCCTCCCGCTGTCGAAGAAAGAGGAGCTCGAGTCGGTCTCACGCGAGGTGCTGCACCTACTCCAGCCCCACTTCATGTGCGACTACGACGTCACCCAGAGCATCGGGCGCCGCTACCGGCGTCACGACGAGGTGGGCACGCCCTGGTGCGTGACGGTCGACTTCGACTCTCTCGAGGACCGCGCGGTGACGATCCGCGACCGTGACACGACGTCGCAGGTGCGGGTGCCGATCGAGGGGCTCCTCTCCGAGCTTCGGAGCCGGGCGGAGCAGGGCTGAGCGCGTCGCGCGGCGGCCTCGGCGCCCGTTCGCAGGAGCGCGCGGGCAGGCCGTAAGGTGGTCCTCGTCCCCCGACGAGGTCGCGGCCGTGGCGCACAGGCGCTCGAGCCGCGGGCGCGCAGCTCATGCGCAAGGGCGAGGAGGCCCCATGCCGTACGTCTTCGACTTCGACCACTCTCACCGCCGCCCCCCGATGGAGATGAAGGACCTCCTCGGCGGCAAGGGCGCCAACCTGGCGGAGATGACCTC
>DAIRCY010000098.1:0-9368 GCA_036796435.1 Acidimicrobiales bacterium | reverse complement strand
ACTACCGCTACCACGACGTGTTCCACCTCGCCCACATGGCGATCCTCGGCTGGTCACCGGTCATGCGGCGACTCCTTCACCGCAAGCGGTCAGAGCTCCCCACCGTCGACCGAGTCCAAGACGGAGGCCGAGCCGCCGCCATCGAAGAGGGACTGACCGCGTACGTCTTCACGATGGCCGCCGAGCACAGCTTCTTCACCACCCTCGCCCACGTCCCGCCCAGCGTGCTCAAGACGTGTACGAAAATGACCTCCCACCTCGAGGTCGCAGCCAGGTCCGCCGCCGACTGGCACGCCGCGATCCTCGCCGGCTACCAGGCGTTCGGCCAGGTCGTCGAGAACCGCGGGGGCGTGGTCACTGCGGACCTGGACAACCGAACCTTGACCTACGACGGACCCGCCCCGGCCACCAACGTCGAACCGTAGCCATCGCCGTCAGATGATGGTGGAGGAACGAGTTTCAGGCGATCTGCATCTGGAGCTGCTCGTCGCCGGGCACGACGGCACCCAATGTCGGTAGGCCCCACTTTGGCGGGTAGCCGACGGCAAGAGGCGCACGGTTGGGCACGTACCGCTGTTTGATCCGCGTCCGGCCGCTGCAGCCCTGCAGCTCAGGATGGACGACCCGGGCGTACTTGGAGACCTCGCAGAACAGGTTCTGACAGTCGATCAGCTGCAACGGGCGGCCCCATAGGGACTCGAACTCGATGTCGAGGGCGGCGAGGCAGTCGTCGGCCGCGGCGGCGACCGCCCGGATGACATCCTCCGCGCCGAGGCCGTCGGTATCGGCAAAGCACTTGGCGATCCCGTCATGGGCGCCCGGCCCCGCCACCACGAAGTCCATCTCGGAGAACGGATACAGGGCGCTGTAGTTCAAGTCGATGGCGAACTGGAAGGCCAAGAACTTCCCGAACGAGTGCACCCCTGCCAGGGTCGAGTACAGGTCCGACAGGCTCGACGCGCCAACCAGTTCGTCAACCGTGCCGTCGACGAGCAGCCGGCTGAGCAGCTGCAGGTGGTTCGCATGCTTGCGTTCCGCTCCGAGCTTCGGGCTCGGCATGATGTACGCCGCCGAGTACAGACGATTCCCGGCGGCGAGACGGATGTCGAGCAACTGCGTCAGTCGGTCCGCGTCGAAACTCGCCGTCGTGATCGGGCCGACGCTCTCCTCTAGGTAGCGCCAGGTCTCGACCCGGTTGAAGATCTTGAACAACAAGATCCGCAGCACGGTCGATCGCTCGTCGACCTGGGCCCCGTAGATCACCTCGTTGATCAAGAACTGACTCACTCGATCAGAGGCCCGGTAAGCGTTCGTGAACCGGTGCGACGCCAGGACGGGATCATCGGTCCACGGGGGCTGCTCATCGCGTAGCCGGCGGTAGAAGATCTGTTGACGCTCGGCCGCCAGTCGCCAGTAGGAACGGAACGCCTCCGTCGCCCGAAGTACCCGGCGTCCGACGACGACCCGCATCGCCGAACCCTCGGTCACGACGCTCACCATACGGGTCGGGTGTGACGGCCGTCGAAGTGATCTTCCATGGGTTGATCATCTCACACGGAAACACAGAATCACGGGAATACAGAAATACGGCTACGATTGCTCGGCGTGGCACCTCCTGCCGCATCCCACGCTCCGCAACCGAAGCGGCTCACCCTCGACCTCGCCCCAGAGGTCCACCGAGCGCTCAAGCTCCGCGCGGTTGACCTCGACGTGTCGATGGCCGAACTCCTCCGAGCCCTCATCGAGCAAGCTCTCAACGAGCCGTCGAAGCTCGCAAGGCTGGCGGACGACCTCCGCACGAAGTGACAGACAGGAACAGACGTCGCCCGACTTCCCCGCGATACGCACGCTGAGCGACATGGTTCGCAGTCACCGACGCGGCCGGGCCACCGCCGGTGACTCTGCCGACTACCTCGTCGCGCGTCGAGGCGACTTGGCCCAGTTCGAAGACATGGCGCACCTCGCGTCGTCCACCGATCTTCACTACACCATGCCTGGAACGACCGATGCCCAGGTAGCTGCCGCCCGCCGCCTCGGCCACCACCTTGTCGTGGTTCGCGCTGCCCTCGCCGAAGAACTCTGGACGCGCCAGATCTTCGTCGACACCGAAGTCCTGGACGAGCTTCTCTACTGGTCAGTGCGGGACCCCGACATCAACGACCCTATTTATGGCGTCATCCAGTGGATCCGAGACGTCAAAGCGAACCGCCCCGGCTTGCTTCTCTTCCCGCTGCACTCGCTCGCTGTGCTCGGTGCCGGTCTCATCCGACCGGCCCGGGGCCGGATCAGGTTCATCAACCCGGAGCGCGGCTACGCCGTGACCCCCCAGACCAACGACTTCAACCGGACCCGTGCATTCCTCGACGAGGTCGCCGTCGCCTTTGGAGCCGCAAGAGCATCGACGACGAACTAATAACATCGCAGTCGCCCCACCAACTGGCTCGAGCGCAACCCGCTCCTCGCCATTCGGACCGTCCAGCTGCCGGGGTCTTACTACGGCCCAGTCGAGTCCGTCAGTCTCGAGAGGCTGTGGGAGATTGTGGGGTGAGACCGTGTTCTGGGTCATGCCGACGATGGCACGATGTCGCAAGCGAGGATGACCCTGGCTGCGCAGTTGGCGGTGGTGGTTGAAGCCGTGGGCGACGCGACGGAAGGCTTGGGGCTTGTTGTTGGTGTCCTTCCACGCGCCTGTTGCTGATCCGGCAGGCGCGGGGCAGGTGGAAGGCCATGCTCTCGCCAGCTCTGGTCACCCCCAAGTCCGATCGACGAGTTGCTCCGGTAGGACCGAAGCGGTCTCGTCGGAGTCCGGATGAGGAGCAGCGTTGGAAGAAGGGCGCTCTTGACTACGCGGCGCCGACAGCGACGGGGAGACCTGCACGCCTCCACTCCGGAAAGCCGTCAATGAGCCGGCGTGCATGGAAACCCTTCTTATTGAGCACGCGCACCGCCTCATCCGCGTAGACGCAATACGGCCCCCGGCAGTAGGTCACCACCTCGGCGCCTGCGGGCAGGGCGCGCAGGTGACGATAGAGCTCACCGACGGGAGTGGACCTGGCGCCTGCGATGTGTCCGGCCTCGAACTCCTCGAACGGGCGGACGTCGAGCACCGTCACCTCGCCGCGCCGGATGCGGGCTGCCAGATCGGCTCTATCGACCATCTCGATGCCGTCGCGCTGGCCCAGGTACGCACGAGCCAGCCGCTCGATCCCAGCGACATGGTCGGCGGCGACGTCCCTGAGCGCCGCCCACGCCTCTGCCACCCGGTCACTCGCCAGCCGGTAGAAGATGCGAGTCCCGTCCCGGCGGGTGGCTACCAGCCCCGCACGGGCCATGGCCCGCAGGTGATGCGAGGTGTTGGCCACGCTCTGGTCGATCTGAGCCGCGATCTCCTCGACCGAGCGCTCCCCCTGGGCGAGCAGGTCGACGATCTCGGCCCTCCGCCCGCTCGAGAGTGCCTTTGCCACCTCGGCGAAGGCGTCGAAGAGCGCGTCCTTGGCGACCCGATCAGCCACAACTCTTCATGCTCGGACCTCCAAGGGCACTTGTCAAGTCATCACTTGAGCACTTGACGCCGGCCAGCCGGCGTATGCGAACTACGACGGAGTATCGTGAGGTGGGCGACTGCTGACGGAGGAGGCATGCCAAGCGAGAGGAAGAAGCTCCCCTTGGGGGCACTCGAAGAGACGGTGATGGAGGTGCTGTGGGCTGACGGCGGCTGGCTCACCCCGTCGGAGGTGACCGCGAAGCTCGAGCCCAGCCACCCGGTGGCCTACACCACGGTGACGACCGTCCTCTCGCGCCTATCTGACAAGGGCCGGCTCGAGCGCCGCCGGGACGGTCGGGCCTTCGCCTACCGCCCGAGCGCGAGCCGCGCGGAGTGGTCGGCAAGGCGGATGAGAGAGGCGCTCGTGAAGGGAAGCGATCGGACGGCCGCGCTGGCGCACTTCGTCGACCGCCTCGACGAGCCCGAGCGAACCCAGCTTCGACGCATGCTCGCGGAGCGCCCGAAGCGGTGATCCTCCTACTCGCGGCGCTGGCACTGCTCTTGTTGTCGTTGCCCGCCATCGTGCGCCCGTTGGGCCGACGGATCGATCCCCGCCTATGGGCGAAGCTCTGCGCGACTGCGCTCGCATCGGGCGCGTTGCTCTTCGAGGCTGCGGCCGTCATGACGGTGGTGCCGTTCGTCCTTCGGGCCTTGGGGCGTTCAGGGCTCGCCCGAGCTTGTGCTCGGATGCTCGGGGTGCTGAGCCCCGGCGGGCTCACGGTGGCGGTCCTCGCTTGTGCCGTCGGTGTCGCGGTGCTGGGAGCCAGTCTCAGGGCGGCTCGGCGGAACAAACGGGCGATCTCCCGATCGAGGATCGGACCGGGGATCGGGCGTCAGGAGCCACTTCGCCCCGGTGCCCTGCTCGTGGTCCTCCCAGGGAGCGACCAGCTGGCGCTCAGTGTTCCTGGGCGGCCCGGCCAGGTGATCGCCACCGAAGGGCTGGTAGACGCCCTGGTCCCTGAGCAGCTCGAGGTGGTGTACGCGCACGAGACCGCCCACCTGCAGCTCGGTCACTGGCGCTATCTGCTCTTGGCGAGGGTGGTCGAGCAGGCGTTCCGCCCGTGGCCGCCTGCCGCGGCGAGCGTTCGCGCCCTTCGCCTTGCGCTCGAACGTTGGGCCGACGAGACGGCGGCGGGGAAGTCGATGGCACAGCGAGGACACCTGCGGGAGGCCCTGATCCAAGTCGCGCTCGGAGCGCCCCAAGGTGCCGAGTTGGCGGCGCTGTCGGGCGCGGCCGGCGGTCTGCTCGAACGTCTCGACGCCCTCGAGGGCGCGCCGACGACGGCGAGCTGGCAGTCGCTGCTGTTCGTCCCCGGAGCAGCGATCGCGGCCGTGGCCGGCGTGGCCGCGATCGTGTGGTCGCACGAGGCCTACTGTGCCGTGACGATGGCGGCGCACTGCTGGTCCTCGGCCCATCACTGCCAGGCTGAACCGCAGCTTGTGACATCCGAGGCGACCTACGGCTTCGGCTGCGACCTCAGACGCCGGGCGGGAACGCGACGTCCTCGGGGGCGACGAGCGGGCTCCCCACGTCGAGCTGGACCTGGACGTGATCTCCGATCGGGATGTTGCGGGGATTCCCTCGGTAGACCTCGCCGTTGTAGAAGGCGGTCACCTTGCCTCTGGCGGGGCCGACCTGGTGCGAGCTGAGCGGCTCGCCCCAGATGTCGAAGAACTCCCCCAGGGTGAAGGTGCGCTGGACCGGTGACTCGATGTGGATGACGCCGTCGGCCGCGTGGGTGTGCAGCCAGTAGAAGCACGAGCCACCGCTCACGAAAGGACCCGCGGGCGTCTGCGACAGGCGTCGCGGCGGTGCGATCCCGATCCCGTAGGGAACCTGGCGAGGGTGCCCGTCGACGAAGATCGTGAGGTGGGTGTGCACGTGGAAGAGCGTCTGCTCGGTCGTCGAGCAGGAGATGCCGTCGACAACCTGGCCGGTCGCTCCGGTTGTCGTTCCCGCCAGGGCGCGGGCGCGGGGAATGGGAACCCCTTCGGGGCCCACCGGTCCGGGGGAGGGCGCCGCGTCCAACCGGCCGAGGGAAGAGAGGGGGGCGAGCTTCAGGTTGGGGCCCCCTGAGCCGCCGAGCGACACGCCGAGCCCGACGGCGAGCCCGACGGCGACCACCGTCGCCCCTCCGACCCAGGCGAGGCGTCGCCGCCGGCGCGTCGCCTCTGCCGCCCGGAGGCGGGCAGAGGCCCGCTCGGACGCCCGACGCTGCTCACGGCTCTTCTTCCCCACTTGGCGCACCCTCCGATCCCTGGGGCGGCCCCGCCCGACGGACTCGACCACTTCGCAGCGACACAGTGTAGTAGCTGATGGGGGCGCGAGAGCGGCGCCGAGCTCTGGAAAGACCCGAAGACCTCACAAAGCTCGCACGGTGGACCCCCAAAGTCTGCACCCGTGCCCGTTGCCCAGGTGCAGGCGAGGCGGGCCCCGGTGGCCGGTATCCTCGACACTGTGTCGAAGGAACAGGTGTGAGCCATTGCGGCGGCGGCTCTGAGAGCACCGCTTCGGGCGGATCGATCGGGATTGGTGCGCGTGAGGGGAACACGACGGTGACGAAGACTTCGCTCCTCGTAGCTGCTGTGGCGCTCGTGGTGGGCGCCGCAGGTGCTGCACTCGGCATGGGGCTCTCGGCCGGAGTGTCGAGGGCAGGCTCTCAGGGGGCGTCGGCGAGCGGAGGGCCGCCAGCGGGCCAGCGAGGGATGATGGGGGAGGGAGGGCCCATGATGGGAGGCGGCGCCGAAGTTCCCCGCGGCGCTCAGGGCGGCCTCGTGCCGGCCGGGCGCATGGAGTCCCTCGCCCGTAGCGTGGGGCGCAGCGTCGAGCACCAGGGCTCCGAACTCGTCTACCGCACGAGGGACGTCACGCTCGTGGCGCTCGGAGCGCCGGGGAGCCGCCCGGGCATGTACTGGCAGGTCGACGGCGTGGACGACCCCTCCATCTCTGTCCCGAGGGGCGCAACTATCCGGGTGGACTTCGCCGACGGCGACCCGGGCCACCCGCACGGCCTCGAGGTCACCACGGCTGCACCGCCCTACCCGCTCATGGCGATGATGGAGGGCAGGATCGCCGCGCCGGGGGCCTTCATCATGCCCGTCCCGCCGCCGGTGGGAGGCTCGTGGTACGCCGCCACGACCACGTTCCGAGCGTCTTCACCTGGCACCTACTACCTCATCTGCCCAGTGCCCGGTCACGCCGAACAAGGGATGTGGGCGAAGTTCGTGGTGCGCTCCTAGCCTGCGAGACCGGGGCGCTCTTGCCTGGCCGTCCGTCTCGTGCCAGCTGCCCGGCCGAACCTGGCGAACTACACTCTGTCGTTGATGTCGCCGCTCGTGCTGCCGGTCGTCGCCATCGGCGCCGGCGTCGTGTCCTTCAGCTCGCCGTGCTGCCTGCCCCTCCTGCCAGGTTACGTCTCCTACATCTCGGCCCTGCCCACGTCTGGAGTTGTGACCGAGGTGGCGCGCCGCACGGTGCTCCGCGCCGCGCTCAGCTTCGTCGCCGGCTTCACCCTCGTCTTTACGACCCTCGGCGTCCTGTCCTCCCTCTTCGGCTCTCTCGTCCTCGGCGTGCTGCCGACGATCGTGCGGGTCATGGGCGTCGGGATCATCGTGCTCGGTCTTGCCATGGCGGGGCTGCTGCGGGTCCCCTTCCTCCTCCGCGAACGCCGGATCGACCTCGCCCGCCTCCCGCGGGGCCCGGGGGGCGCCTTCGGCGTCGGTGTCGCCTTCGCGGCCGGATGGACGCCCTGCATCGGCCCGGTGCTGGCCACGATCCTGGCCGCCGCGGCCGCGACGCGCACCGTCGCCTGGGGGGCGATGCTGCTCATCTTGTACTCGCTCGGGCTCGGACTGCCCTTTGTCGGCCTCGCCCTCGGCATCGGGCGTGCCAGGAGGTCACTCGCCTGGCTCCGCCGCAACGGCCGCCACATCGAGGTCGTGGGCGGCTTGCTCCTCGTCGGGGTGGGCGTGCTGTTCGTGACTGGCACCTGGGAGGCATGGTTCCGGCCTCTCCAGCGGATCTTCGCCCGCTACGGCTGGCCGCCGATTTGATGGAACGAGGCGGCGACGAAACGATCGAGGTGGTGGCTGGCTCCGGCGGGCCGGCCGCGAGCGACGGCCGCCGACTCGCCCGCTGGCGTCGGCGGCGACTGGTCCTCGCCGGCGCCGGGCTCGTCGTGGCAGCTGCAGGGATCGCTACCTGGCAGGGCCTTTCCTCCTCACATGGCCAAAGCGGCGTCCTCTCCGGGCCGGCTGGCGGTCCGGCGCCCCGTTTCTCGCTTCCCGAGCTCGCGCACCCGACGTCTCGCCTGTCGCTCTTGGCGTTCCGGGGAAGGGATCTCGTCGTCAACTTCTGGGCGTCGTGGTGCGTGCCGTGCCGCAAGGAGATGCCCCTCCTCGAGGCGACCTACCGGCACGAGGACGGGCGCGTGGCGATCGTCGGCGTGGCGACGAACGACTCGCCGCAGGCCGCCGCCGCGTTCGCCGCCAAGCTGCATGTGAGCTATCCCCTCGTCTCGGACCAGAGCGCCGCGGTGGCGGAGCGCTACGGCGTCTACGGCCTTCCCACCACGGTGTTCGTGTCGCCGTCGGGGACCGTCCTCGGACGCCACGTGGGCGAGCTCCATGCGACAACCCTGCAGACGGCACTGCGGGCAGCCTTTGGCAGCGGGAGCTCGCCGTGAAAAACCGCCGGCTGACGTGTCGTCGCCCGAGCGAAGAAGTGAGCGCCGCGCCCGGCGCGCCCTGAAGCGAGGAGAAGACACCATGACCGATGCCGAGACGGGCACCGTCACAGAGCCACACGGCAGTGAGGGCGAGGCAGAACCGCCGAGAAGGCGCCGAGGACCCGGACGGCTGCTGGCCGTGGCCTCGTTCGCGCTCGTTCTCGCCGCCGGGAGCTTCGTCGCGTTCGCCGTCCGCCGCCACGACGCCCCACCTGGCTCGATCTCCAACATCCGCCCGAGCGGTACCCCCGCCGATGTCTCCACCAAGCTGGCTTTCCTCATGGGCCTCGACGCGCTGCCGCCCAAGAAGGCCCCGGGGTTCACCCTGACCGACCAACACGGTCACACGGTCTCGCTCGACAGCTTCCGGGGGCACCCGGTCGTGCTCGAGTTCATGGACCCCCACTGCATCGACATCTGTCCCCTCGTCTCACAAGAGTTCGTCGACGCCTACCGCGACCTCGGACGTCAAGGCCGCGACGTCGTGTTCCTTGGCATCAACGTGAACCCCTACGCCCTGTCGGTCGGCGACGTGGCGGCGTTTTCCTCCGACCACGGCCTCGACGCCATCCCGACCTGGCACTTCCTCACCGGGCCGCTTGCCACGCTCCGGGCGATCTGGCGACGCTACGGCATCGCCGTCATCCCTCGGGGACCCAACGGTGACGTGATCCATAGCTCGATCGTCTACTTCATCGGACCGAACGGCTCCGAGCGGTTCCTCGCAGCGCCGCAGGACGACCACACGAAGTCGGGCACCGCGTACCTCCCGGCGGGCCAGCTCGCCTCGTGGGGGAAGGGCATCGCCCTCGTCGCCAAAGACGCCATGGCATGAACGTGACGACCGGACCCTTCGGACCGTGGAACAGGAGTTTTCAGCAGAACGCAACGTGCGGGTGCTGAAGACCGGCTGTCGAGTTGCGCCGGCTGACGACGACATACCTTCGGTGCCGGCAGACCGGTGACCTGGCGAACCGCGAAGTCGGCAGCTCCACGCCTTCGCCGCGCCGCCTGAGCCGCGTCGGCGACATCGATCAGCGGACCGTGACGACCTCGGCGACGTAGCCGCCGACGGCGACGAGGAACCCGACGGCCAT
>DAIRCY010000097.1:0-9372 GCA_036796435.1 Acidimicrobiales bacterium | reverse complement strand
ACAGCACCGAGCCGACCGACGCGACCGAGCCGACCGACAGCACCGAGCCGACCGACGCGACCGAGCCGACCGACAGCACCGAGCCGACCGATGCGACCGAGCCTTCGGAGACCTCCGGCGACTCGACAAAGAGCACCTCGTCCTCGGACTCCGCAGAGAAGACATCGTCGAACACAATCTCGAAGTCCACAGCGACGACGTCCACAGACAAAACATCTGCGACAACGTCCACAAGCGAGGGCACTTCGTCCAGCACCGACAGCTGAGTCGCGCCATGCTGCTTTAGGGAATCAGCGCAGCCCGGTGAAGAGGTCCGCCTCGACCCCGCGCTGTTCGGTCCGGTCGTGGGCGCGAACGAATGCCTCCTCGGAGAAGACCTGGCCGAACAGCTCCTCGCCCAAGGAGAGGAAGAAGATGTTCTCCGCCTGGCTCGCGTGCGCAGAGAGGCTCTTGTACTTGGCGCCCGCGAAGTTCGAGCAGTCCACGACTGCACCGATCTCCTCGTCCGGCGTGCCGAAGGGTGCGTCGGCGATCTCTTCGGGGACGGGGACCCCACGCGTGGCGAGCAACTCGGCGAAACGGGGGATCGCGGAGTTCGGGACGGCGGGGAAGTAGAGCTTCTCGACGACCCCTGATCGCTCGCACGCCGCCACGGTGATGCGGTGCGCCTGGATGTGGTCGGGGTGCCCGTAGAAGCCGTTCGCGTCGTAGGTGACGACGACCTGCGGCCGGTACCGCTTCATGAGCTCGGCCAGGCGTGCCGCCGCGGCGTCGACATCGACGTGCCAGAACGAATCGTGGGCGTCGTTCTGCGGCCAGCCCATCATCCCCGAGTCGCGGTAGCCGAGGAGCTCGAGATGGCGTACGCCGAGTGCGGCACAGCTTCTGTCGAGCTCCGCACGCCGGAGCGCGACGACGGCATTCTCTGTATGGCCCGGTTCACCCGGCTTCACTCCGCCGGGTGCGTCCCCGAGCTCGCCGTTGGTGCACGTGACGAGCACGGTCGAGATCCCTTCGGCGGCGTAGCGGGAGAGAATCCCGCCCGTCGAGATCGCCTCGTCGTCTGGGTGGGCGTGGACGCACATCATCGTGAGTTGCGCTGCCATGACCGGCGACGTTACGGGCTCCGTCGGGCGCCGGCCATGCAATGGCGGTTCATTGACCGGCCACTTCGTGGCAGTTACGGTGACAGTGCGGCGTAAATGTAAGAAGTTGCGCTCGTCCGGACGGTCGGGGACTCCATGCCAAGACCTGTCCGGTCCGGCGGAGTAGATTTTGTAGCGGTAGGGGGGAAGGCCCCAAGCGTCGGCCGACGGATCTGGCACGCAGGCACTACCCGCAGTTCAGGCAGTTCGGAGTCAATGGGGCACGAGCGGACGTCCGTCTCTCCGGTTCAGATGACCGGCGACGGTCGGCATGCCGATCGCTCCGGGGAGACGAGCAATGGCCTTAGCGCCGACCGATGTCGCGGGTATCGAAGAGATCACCGCCATCCACTTGGTCACCGCACACCGGTGCGGCGACAGGGATGCCTTCGCGGAGATCGTCCGCTCCCATTACTCGTCTCTCCTCGCGACCGCGTATCACCGGCTGCGCAACGCCGAGGACGCGAAAGACGCCGTCCAAGAGACGCTGCTCCGTGCCCTGCTCGCCCTCGACCGCTTCGGCGACACCGGTGACTGGCGGCTCGGCGCCTGGCTGAACACGATCCTCATCCACGTGTGCGCCGACATCCCCGCACGGCGTCACCCGACGACGCCGCTCGACGAGTGGGTGCTAGAGACCGTCCCCTACGGCACCGAGGAGACCTCCTCGGACCCGGTCGCGCTTGCGGCCGTCAAGAGGGCCATCGACGAACTTCCCGAGTCGCAGCGGCGCGCCTTCCAGCTGCGTCTCGTGGACGGCCTTTCCTACGGCGAGGTGGCTGGCACGCTCGGGATCAGCGAAGTGAACGCGAGAGCCCGCGTGAAGCGCGCCCGCGCGGCACTCCGTCAGACGCTCAGCGGGAGCAAGGCGGTCAGCGGCGCATGGGCGGCCGTGCCTCTTTTCCTGACCGCTCCGCTCCGTGCCGCCTTGCGACGCGTCTTCGCCGGCTGGGGTCATTCGGCTCGGACGGCGAGCTCCCAGATCGTCGCGTCCGGGACCGCGTCTGCAACCTCCTCTGCAGCGTCGAGCATCGCCGGCTCGCCGGGTATCCAGCTCGCGACCCAGGTCTCCTCGACCCCGCTCGGTCAGGCCTTCGTCGCCTCGGCGACCGCAGCCCCGGCGAAGGGCTCGGTAGTCCTCGGGATCGTCGCCAGTCTGGCGACGGCGGGCGGCCTGTCGGCGCCTGCGGTCATCTCCGGCTCGACAGCCGCTCCGGCGAAGCCGGCGTCGGTGGCGGCTGCACCTGCGACAGCGACATTGGACGCAGCGAGCACGGTCGCCTCGCCGTCGGCCGCCGCGCCACCGGCCGCCGCGCCAACGCCGAGCACCTCGAGCGTGAATCATGGCGGGACTTCCCCCGCCACCGTCCCCCCGCCACTGCACCTCGTGCCGCCGTCGTGGATGACACCCGCAGCGAGCGCGGCCGCGTACCAGGCGACGGCGGCCACCCCGCCGCCGTCGCCAAGCTCGTCGGGCTCCACGTCCACCTCGGGTGGCGCCGTCACGGTCCCCACCTCCGGCGCAGCGCCGTCCGGCGGCACGTCGTCATCAGCGCCTTCGGGCACGGGGACCGGAGCGGGAGCCAGCAGCGCGGGTTCGACGTCGACCGGCACGCCCTCCCCCAGCCCTGCGCCGAACTCGAGCCCCGTGGTCGCCTTGCCTGTCGGGACCTGCACAGGTGTCACAGGGTTCCCCGGTGTCACGGCGCCGGCGACGATCCCCGCTCTCAGCTCGTCGGTGATCGACGCAATCCTGAGCACCGGGGCTCTCAGCGTCTCGACGGAGTCGGGATCGCCGGCATTTGCAGGGGGCGGCGTCATGCAGGGGAACTCGGCGAACGGCACAGCTCCGGTCCAGGTGAGGGTGGGTACCTGTCTCGCCGACGGCGGGTCGATCCTGGCAGTAGACATGACCGGCTCGACAGGTGACCAGGTGCAACTCGTCGGCTCCCTCGTGGCGAAGCCCTTCGTCACGACGACAGGCACCGACGCCTACCTCTTCCGGGGCAACGTGACGCAACTCCAGGGCACGGTCGCCCCGGGTGGAGGGCTCCCATGGGGACTCCCCTCCGGGTTCGTCGCCGAGGTGAAGATCCAGCCGAAGGCAACGGCGGGGACCCTCACGGTGGTCTTCCTCCAGCCCCAGACCCAGGCAGCCGGTGGTGCCGGCGCAACTTCCGCGGGCAGCACAGCGCCCGCACCGGTGGCTTCCGGCACCGATCCGACAGGCACCGCCACACCGCCCGCGGCCACATCGGGGTCGGGTACCTCGTCCGGGACGGTCAGCAGCGGGTCGACGTCGACACCCTGAGCCCCGACCAGACGACGTTCGCCGCGCGGCGCGCCACGCCGTGACCGCGTCGTCCCCGTCCTCGTTGGCGGCCGACATCGACAGGATCCTGCTCGTGGACCACCACGTCCATGGCGCCTTCCGGGACGACGTCTCCGACGAGACCTTCGAAGAGGCGATCACCGAGTCCGATCGCGGCCGGCGTCCGGGCCAGTCGGCCTTCGACTCCCCGCTCGGTTTCGCCGTCCTGCGATGGTGCGCACCGCTGCTCGACCTCGAGCCGCACGTCGCACCCGTCGACTACCTCGAGCGACGGCGCTCTCTCGGCGCAGAGGAGGTCAACCGTCGCTTCCTCGGAGCCGAGGGCGCCGCGTCGTTCCTCGTCGACACGGGCTACGCGACGGGCGGCATCCTCACGCCAGACGAGATGGCTTCGGTGGCCGGAGTGCCGGCGCGTGAGGTCGTCCGCCTCGAGGTGGTCGCCGAGGAGGTCGCAGCAGAAGGGCCCGACGCGTCGTCCTTCTCGACACGGCTGACGACGCGCCTCGCCGGCGCCGTCGGGACGAAGAGCATCGTCGCCTACCGGCACGGCTTCGACCTCGACCCATCCCGTCCCGACGCGGCCGCGGTCCGCGCGGCGGCGGGGGAGTGGCTGTCTGTGATCGAGAGGGACGGCAAGGCCCGGCTCACCCATCCAACGCTGCTCCGGCACCTCTTGTGGTCGGCGATCGACGTAGGGCTGCCGCTCCAGCTCCACGCTGGCTACGGCGACACGGACCTCGACCTCCACCGGGCGAACCCGATCCTCCTCACCGAGTTCCTGCGGCGCGCCGAGCCGTCGGGGACGCCCGTCGTGCTGCTGCACTGCTACCCGTACCACCGGGAGGCGGGCTACCTGGCGCACATGTTCCCCCACGTCTTCTTCGACGTCGGCCTCGCCGTCAACTACGTCGGCGGGCAGGCCGCGACGATCGTCGCCGAGTCGCTCGAGGTCGCCCCGTTCGCCAAGCAGCTCTTCTCCTCCGACGCCTGGGGTCCCTCGGAGCTCCACTACCTCGGGGCGCGGCTCTGGCGCACGGCCATGGCCCGGGTCCTCGGACGTCTGGTCGACGACGGAGAGTGGAGCGACGCCAACGCGCGGCGCGTCGCGTCGATGATCGGGGCCGGGAACGCCGCCGCGCTCTACCGCCTCGAGGGGGGCTGATCTTCGGCGCGCAGCGCCGGCTCCGGCGTCAGGCGCCTTCGTTCACGAGCACGATCTTCCCGAGCTTTCCTCCCGCGGCGAAGCGGTCGTACGCGGCGGTCGCGCCGGTGAGCGGATACGTGGCGAGCACCGGCACGCGGAGCCTCCCGTCGGCGAGGAGGGGGAGGACGTGCGCGCGCATGGCTGCCGCAACGGCGGCTTTCTCGGCGCGGCTTCGCGCCCGCAGCGTCGACCCGCCGATCGTAGATCGCGTGCCCATGAGGACGCGCAGGTCGAGCTCGACGCGCGAGCCGCTCCCGACACCGATGACCGCGACGCGCGCGCCGATTGAGAGCGCCGTGAGCGCGCCCGGCAACGAGGCGGCGCCGACGAGCTCCAAGACGACGTCGTAGGGGCCGTGGTCCGCGAGGTCCCCGGTGCCGATGACCTCGTGGGCGCCCAAGGCCGCGACCTCCTCGCGCCGTGCGGGGTCGCGCACAGAGGCGACGACGCTGGCCCCGGCCGCCGCGCCGAGCTGCACGGCTGCGACGCCGACCCCGCCCGCGGCCCCCGTGACGAGCAGCCGGTCGCCGACCGAGAGACCGCAGCGCGTGAAGAGCGCGTCGTAGGCGGTGGTGAACACCTCGGGGAAGCCGCCTGCTTCGGCCCACGAGAGGCCTGCGGGAACTGCGAGGAGGTGGCTCTCGTCGACGACCGCCATCGACGCCTGGGCTCCTCCGGCCACGATCGCCATGACGCGGTCACCGCGTCGAGCAGACGTGACGCTCCGCCCGGTGTCGACGATCTCCCCGGCGAGCTCGAGCCCGGGGATGTCGGCGGGCGCGCCCGGCGGCGCCGGATAGTGGCCGCGGAGCTGGAGCAGGTCGGCGCCGTTCAGGCCCGCGGCGTGGACGGTCACGAGGACCTCGGTGTCGCCCGGGGACGGGTCCGACCGCTCTTCGAGCCGGAGCTGCCCGTTCTCCACGATCACGGCCTGCACGGTGACCTCCTCGGATCGCTCCGTCCGTCGCAGGGAGCAGGGTAGCGGCCGCACGAAACCGCAGCCCAGATGGGATGCCACCCCGCCAGCGTCATCGCGGCTGGACCTCGATCGCCGTCGCGCGGCGCGTGCGCTTCAGCGAGCAACGGCCTCAGAGTCTCGAAATTCGTCGGTGTCGTGAAGCCTCGCTAACTCTCCGCTCGGGTGCCCCCCTTCGACGAGCCGGCGCCGGGTTCCCCGCGTCGAAGTGATCCGCATCTGATCCAGGCCGCTCACCGCGCCTGGCGCCAGTGCCCCCGCACCGGCGTACCGTCATCTCGGCGGTAGGGATGCACCCAGACCCGATCAGGTGACGAGCGCGGCCCTGGGGAGGGCCGTGCAGCAGGGACGGGCGCCGGGCCAGCGTAGGCGACCTGCGCGCTTGTTTCATCGAGCAGGGCTCGCGCCCGCGCCGCAAGGAACTGTACGAGCGGAGCGGGGCTCCACCGCGACGCGGCGGACTCCGCCTCGATGGCCCCGCCAAGCGCATCGACCACTTCACGCACCGCTGATCTCGCGACCTCTTCCGAGAGCCCCCACGCCTGACCCTCTGCGACGAGGTCGTCCGAGCGGACCTCGTCGAGGTGCAGCTTCCCGTTCACGGACATCCCGAGGGCCGGTGTGACCGACGGGTAGTAGCGGGTGCACATCACGTCGTAGAGCGGAGCGAGTCGAAGACCCCCGTCCTCGTCGTGGACGATCGAGATGTTCTTGGCGTGATGGTCCGCGTCGCCCACCGCCACGACGAAGCTCACGTGCTGGAGGAGCTCGATCAGCTCGCCCATCGGCGTGCCCCAGTCGCTCAGCAGTCTTGCTACTCGATGCAATGACGGACCGCCGGCTGCCTCGTACTTCTTGCTCGGCTCGACGCCCAGCGCCTGATTTACATCCTCCTGGTGAACTCGTCGGACCGCTCCCGACGGCGAGGCGACCCTGTCGAAGCGCTCGACGACCAGCACGGGCTTGCCGCCGAAGTGTTCGATCTCCGTGGCAGCGACGCGCAGCCCGACGCGCCGAGCCAGCCGCATGCAGAAGGCCTCGTTCTCCACCGATGCTGGGAACTGGTCGATGGCGGGCTTCAGGATGTGGGTCGAGGGGGCACCGGTCGGAAGCGCCCACCCGGTGCCCGTCCTTGCGAGCAGGAGCTTGTTCTGCACACCTGCGAGAGAGACACGCACTCGCTTGTCGGCGCCGAGCGGGTAAACGGGGAGGTCGGCGATCCGCCGTGCGATCCCGTCGCTGCTGATCGGCTCTGGAGTCTGCGCTGTCGGACCCGGAGGGGTACCGGCGGCCTCGGGTTGTACGACCAGTGCTCCGGCGCAGTCGCGACCAAGCTCTGCGAGCAGGCCGAAGGTGTCGGTCTCGCCGATCCGGAAGTCGTAGGCGATGGTCCGCCGGAGCTGTCCCTCTGGCAAAAGTCCCTCGAAGAACGGCGATGCCGCGTCGTGCTGGTAGGGACGGGTGCTCACCGGCATCGACAACGAGAGCACGGGGGAACGGAGGCCCCACTGCCGGAAGGCGGCGTCGCTGAAGCGGAACGACAGCCCACGGCTGCCTTCGGTCAGGATGCCTGCGTCGATCCCGTGCAGCCAGACGACGAGCTCCCTCGGCACTACCCGTCCTTCACCGTGAGCGTGACTTCGACGCCGAGGTGCCGGAGCAGCCGGAGCAGGTAGCCGATCTGCTTCACGACGTGGCCACGTTCGAGGTCCGACACGTATTGGCGATTCACGCCGGCGAGCTCTGCGAGCTGCACCTGAGAGAGTCCTTTGAGCGTCCGGAACTCTCGGACCGCTGCGGCCAGATCCTCGGACCTGGTTGCTCGAAGCGAGATAGCCATCCTCACCTCCCTTAGGTGCGTAAGCATTTCTTGACACTCTACCCTATGTCGGCGTTTCCTGACGCTCATGACGTTGTCAGGATTTGCCGACACGCTTGGATGCGCCCAGGCGAAGTGGTTCGCCTTGATCCTCCCGGCCTCGGGCCGGTGACGTTGCGCTGGGCCGAGGGCTTGGACGTCGCTCGCTCGGACGCACTTCGCCTGTAGCGCCGACCTTGGCTGACGGCTCGGAGGCTCCTCTGCTCCCTGGCGGTCCGCAAGGAGCACAGTCGATGCAGATTGGGTGTGGCACACCCAATCTGTAGGATGATCACCATGAAGACCATCCAGGTCCGCAACGTGCCTGACGACGTCCACGTGGTGCTCCGGTCGCGCGCGGCCGAAGCCGGCATGTCCCTTTCCGACTTCGTGCTCGAGCAGCTCGAGCGCGTCGCCGCCTATCCGCCCAGAGCCGAGGTATTGGCGAGGGCGAACGGTCGCTCGGGCGGAGCTTCGACGATCTCCATCGTGAGCGCGGTGCGGGCCGAACGAGACGCTTGCTGATCGGTGATCGTGGTCGACTCCTCCGCGCTCCTCGCAGCGTTGGTGGCTCGGGATAAACCCGACGGCTTGGTCGAGCGCGTTGCGAACGATGCCCTGAGCGCGCCCCACCTGCTGGACGTGGAAATGCTGTCAGGTCTCCGACGGCTCGTGGGCACCGGCGAGCTGAGCAACGACAGGGCGAACGACGCACGTAGCGACTTCGCCGATCTCGGAATCCTTCGCTATCCCCACAGCGGTTTGTCCGACCGTGCGTGGGAGCTTCGGCACAATCTCAGTGTCTATGACGCCGTGTACGTGGCTCTGGCGGAGGCCCTCGAGGTCCCGTTGGTGACCTGCGACGGCCGGATCGCGTCCTCACCGGGTCACCGTGCGGACGTGGAGCTGTTCCCTCCGGATCTCGGGGCAAAGACGGGCTGACGCCGTCGCTGAGCCGGGACGAGCGAATGGGGTCGCCGCGCCGACTCGGTCCCGGAAGCTCGGGACCGTCATCTTCGGCGGTCCGTAGAGTGAGCGCACCGCCGAACGAGGGAGCTGGTGTTGACCGAGGCCGGACAACGGTCGCCGTTCGAGGCGGCGATCTTCGACATGGACGGGCTGCTCGTCGACTCCGAGCCGCTCTGGCACGAGGCGGAGGTGGAGATCCTCGGCTCGCTCGGCGTGCCGATCGCGCAGGGTGACCCGAGGCGGACGAAGGGGATCTTCGTGCGCGAGGTCACCCGTCACTGGTACGAGCGGTTCCCCTGGGAGGGGCCCACGACCGACGAGGTCGCCGTGCGGATCGTCGACCGGGTGATCGACCTCGTCGAAGAGAAGGGGCGGCTCCAGCCCGGGGTCGACAACGCAATCTCGCTCTGCCGCCGCCACGACCTCCTGCTCGCGGTGGCCTCGTCATCGGAGCACCGGCTGATCACCTTCGTGCTCGACCGCTTCGGCCTGGCGGCCGACTTCGCGTTCGCCCACTCCGCCGAGGACGAGCCCTACGGCAAGCCCCACCCCGCGGTGTTCCTCACGACCGCCCGAAGGCTCGGTGTCGCACCGGACCGGTGCCTCGTCTGGGAGGACGCACCGGCGGGGGTGCTCGCTGCGAAGGCCGCACGGATGACCTGCGTCGCCGTCCCCTCGCCCGACGAGCGGGGAAACGCCATCTTCGGGATCGCCGACGCGGTGCTCTCCTCGCTCGAGGAAGCCGACGACGAGCTCTGGCAGCGGCTCCTCGCAGCCGGGGGAGACCCCGAACAGGTCGGGACGAGCGCCGTCACGCCGGCCTGAGACCGCCTGCGGCTCGCGGCCTGCCGTAGCCTTCCCGGAGTTCGACAAGGGGGCCGCGTGTTC